>JBIIIL010000138.1:0-7028 GCA_044234825.1 Phycisphaerales bacterium | reverse complement strand
CGCATTGGCCATGACCGGGATGTCCGGTCGTGCGTCCGCGTGGTTGTCGCGTCCGTCCACCCACATCGCATACGTGCGGAACGGATAGCCGCGCGTCGTGACGCCTGAGAGCTGGAGATGGCAGGAGACGGGCTGGCTCGCCGGGTCGTAGGCCACCTGAATGGCAGCCGACGTTCGGTTCGTTGACGTGATCGCGGTGCTGCCATTGCGCACCACTGCAAAGTGCTCGTTCGTGGCCGCACGCGGCGTGAACACGAAGAGGCCCTCATTGGCGGCGAGCTGGTATGTGCCGCCGGAGGACGCCGGGATGCGCCACGTGGCCTGGCTGTTCGCAATCTTCAGCCGAGCACCGCTCCACTCAGGCTGGAAGACGCGGCCTGCAAGGGTTCCCTGCGTGATCGACGTGATCGGTGCGGCGGACCGGTAGACGTCGTAGGTGAGCGGAAGGGTCGAGTCGACTCTCCACACGACGAACACCTGACCGGCGGCAGACCAGGCGCGCACATCGGTCTGCGCATCAGCTTTCGTCAGCAGCGCGCCCGGCAGCCCAATCGCAAGCGTGACGGCATGCCGTCGCCACATGGTCCGCGCATCACCCGCCACGACCGAACCTCCCCGCGCCGCGCTGGCGCCGCGACGCACGCGCCTCATCGAGAATCTGGCGCCACTTGCCGTACTGCTCCTCCGTCAGCACGCTCCGGATCTCCATGTCGAGCGTGCCCTGCTCGGCCGCCATCCGCTGACCGAGCTCGGCACGGAGTGCGGCGATGAACCGGAGCCGCTCTTCGAGGGCCGTTCGCATCGCATCGACCTGCGCATCGGTCAGCTGCAGACGATCGCGCATCCTCTCCGCAATCGCACTGCCAAGCTCCTCGACCGGCCTCGTCGAATCCGCCGGCGCGAATGCCGTCCACTGGCGCTCCGCAAGAGAGGCCGATGCCGCGCCGATCACGCAACCTGACGCCAGGATCACGGCCGACAGGATCGCCGGTCTCCCGACATTGCGTCTGTCCCACGGACCCCACACTGTCGCGCTCCAGGTCATGGCAGCCTCCACTCGATGGACACCAGCAGCTCCTCAACGGGATCGGGCGTGGCAGGGCCCACCCACATCGCGAGGCATGCCGCGAGCACGGCAAGACCGACCGAGACGGCGCAGGCTCCCAGCAGCACGCGCCCCTGCAACGCGCGCATGCGCTCAATGCGAGCGATGGTTGCGGCTGCCGCTGCGCCAGGCGCAGGTGGCGGCGAATCCTGCCTTGCAAGCTCCACGATTCCGGACAGTGTCATCATTGCAGGTCTCCTGGCTCAATTCCGCAAGATCGGGCCACCTCGGCGAGCCGCTGGCGCGCCCGGTGCACGCGCATCTTCATGCCGCCCGCCGACCATCCCGCGCGTGCAGCCGCCTCGGCCATCGACAGGCCCTCGATGTAGACGAGCACAAGCGCGAGCCGCTCTGGAGGGTCGATTCGCCCGAGCAGCTCGTGAAGGAGCTGTGCCGCCTCGACCGGCGCCTGCGAGGCGGCGAGCGCCCGGAGCGCATCGTCGGAGAGCTGCGAAACCCGACTCCGGTCGCGGCTTCGCTGTCTCCAGAAGCGGTAGCCCACGCGCGTCGCAATGCGCGCAAGCCAGCGCTCGAGGCTGGACTCGGCCCGGAAGCCGCGGATCGAGCTGCACATCTCCACGAAGGTGTCCTGCACGAGCGACTCCCAGTCGTTTCGGTCGCGCGTGAAGCGCCACAGGATCCGGCCGACGAAGGCCTCGTGCCCTGAAATGATCCGGCTGAGCGCCTCGGGATCGCCTCGTTTGGCGCGAGCGATGTCGTCCATGTCGTGGTGGATCCTCGCAGTCAGGGCCCCGGTGGCATCGGGGAGCGTTCACGCTGCTCGGTAGGGTGCACATTGGTGTTGTCCGGCACGCGCTCAGCACGGACCCCACGCGGCAAGAAGAATGCTGAGGTCGACCCCGTTCGTCTGCGCGTCGCCGCTGAGGTCTGCGGCGGCTGTGCCCCACCCGGCAAGCAGGGCCGCGAGGTCCGCGCCGCCCACGGAGCCGCTACCGTCGAGGTCGGCCGGGCACGCGGCCCCTTGCACCGTGATGACGCCGATGTTGAGGGTGAGCCGGTTTGCGGTGTAGACAAGCCCATTGACTGAGTTGTAGGCGATGTCGACGGGCTGAACGGTGTTCGGCCCAAGCGGGACCAGCTGCACCTGCGTGTCGGTTGCGGCATCCACCACGGCCACGGTGTGACTCCACTCGTTGACCCAGTAGATCCTGCGGTCGCGCGCACTGAAGCAGAAGGCCGTCGGCTCGTCGCCGGCGGTCAGCGTCTTGATGACCGCACTGGTTTCGGCACTGATCACCGACACAGTGCACTCCTCGGGCGTGTTCGGCCCAGGCGCACCGACGTTGGAGCAGTACACCTTGTTCCCCTCAGGGTTGTGGACCATCGCGGTTGGCCCGTCCCCCACCGGCACCGTGGCGACCACGGCGTTCGTCACCCCGTCAATCACCGTGACTGTGTCCGAGCCGTAGTTGGAGCAGTACACCCGGTTGCTCTGCGGATTGAACAGGATGCCGCGCGGCACGGCGCCCACCTGGATTGTCGCGATCACGGCGTTGGTGGCGCCGGCGATCACAGATACGGTCTGGCTGCCCGCGTTCGGGCAGTACACCTTGTTGCTCGTCGGGTTGTAGCAAATGACGCGCGGGGTGGATCCGACCTGCACGGCTGACACGACGGCGCTCGATGCGCCATCGATCACCGTGACGTTCCCGGAAAACTCGTTTGCGCAGTAGATGCGGTCGTTGGCAGGGTTGTAGCACAGCGCACGCGGACCGTCGCCCACGGGCACGACAGCCAGCACCTGATCCGTCACGCCGTCGATGACCGTCACGCTGTCGGCGAAGTAGTTGGCGACATACACGCGGTTGCGGAGGGTATTGAGGCAGAAGTCCCGCGGGCCTGCGGCCATCGGCACCGTCGCGATGATGGCATCGTTCGCGCCATTGATGATCGTGACGCTCTCGTTTGACGGCGCACCGGTCTGCGGGGTGTTTGCCGTGTACAGCTTGTTGCTGACGGGGTTGTAGAGCAGGTCGCGCGGAGATGCAGGAGGTGGAAGCGGGATGAACCGCAGATCCTGCGCCATCGCCGGCCCTGGCGGAGACGCCAACGCGAAGAGGGCCATCGCATGCCAAGCCCAGCGCGTGAGCAGCCCGGGCACCCCAGAATCGGAACACGACGGCAGGGCGCTCATGTCCATAGAGTGGCTCGCAGGCCCGGCGCGGTCACGGGCGACAATCCCGAATTGCGCAAATCGCCACCCGGCACCCCCTCCGGCCAAGGTCGGGCGCAGATAACTATCCTGCGGCAGCCGACCTTTCGCCATGCCCCTCGACTCCGACATGCCCTCCTACTCGCGGAGCCACCTGCGCGCTCTCGAGGACGAGTCCGTGCACATCCTGCGCGAGCTCGCCGCAGAGCGGGAACGCCCCGTGCTCCTCTTCTCCGGCGGCAAGGACTCGATCGTGCTGCTGCGGCTGTCCGAGAAGGCCTTCCGCCCGGCGCGGTTCCCCTACCCGCTCATGCATGTGGACACTGGCCACAATTTCCCTGAGGTGATCGAGTACCGCGACCGAGCGGTCGCGGCGATCGGCGAGAAGCTGATCGTCGCGCGGGTGCAGGACTCCATTGACCAGGGACGAGTGACCGAGGAGACGGGGCCTCGCGCCTCGCGCAACCGGCTGCAGACCACGACGCTTCTCGATGCGATCGCAGAGCACCGCTTCGATGCCGCCATCGGCGGCGCACGGCGGGACGAGGAGCGCGCTCGTGCCAAGGAGCGGATCTTCTCGCACCGCGACGAGTTCGGGCAGTGGGACCCGAAGAACCAAAGGCCTGAGCTCTGGTCGCTCTACAACGCGCGGCTGCGCACGGGCGAGCACCTGCGCGTGTTCCCGCTCTCCAACTGGACCGAGGCGGACGTGTGGCAGTACATCGCCCTCGAGCAGATCGAGCTCCCGAGCATCTACTTCTCGCACCGCCGCATGGTTTTCCGACGCGACGGCATGCTCTACGCGGACAGTCCCTTCGTGCAGCGGCTCGCCGGCGAGGACCTGTTCGAGGAGACCGTGCGCTTCCGCACTGTGGGCGACATGACCTGCACGGGTGCAGTGATGTCGGGCGCGTCAACGCTCGATGACGTGATCGCGGAGGTCGCTGCAGCGCGCGTGACCGAGCGAGGCG
Source organism: Phycisphaerales bacterium (assembly GCA_044234825.1). Lineage (GTDB taxonomy): Bacteria > Planctomycetota > Phycisphaerae > Phycisphaerales > SM1A02 > ZLKRG44. Next base: position 2,779 of record JBIIIL010000138.1, on the reverse strand, counting down.
CGACCCGTGCGGATGACCGCGCCACCGAGGCTGCCATGGAAGACCGCAAGAAGGAGGGCTACTTCTGATGGCGGCCCATGGGCATCATGCCAAGGACACGGGCGCGGAGGATCAGCAGGGTCCGACGGTCGAGCTGCTGCGCCTGTCCACGGCAGGCTCGGTCGATGACGGCAAGAGCACGCTGATCGGACGGCTCCTCTACGACACGAAGTCGATCTTCGAGGACCAGCTTGCGGCGGTCGAGGATGCATCGCGCAGGCGGGGCCACGAGCGCGCAGACCTGGCGCTGCTCACCGACGGGCTGCGCGCCGAGCGCGAGCAGGGCATCACCATCGATGTCGCGTACCGGTACTTCTCGACGCCCAAGCGCAAGTTCATCCTTGCAGACACCCCAGGGCACATCCAGTACACGCGGAACATGGTGACCGGCGCGAGCACCGCCAACCTGGCGATCGTGCTGGTGGATGCCCGCCATGGCGTGCTTGAGCAGACACGCAGGCACGCCTACATCGCATCGCTGCTGCGGATCCCCCACCTGGTCATGGCGGTGAACAAGATGGATCTCGTCGACCATGACGAGGGCGCCTTCCGGAGGATCGAGTCCGACCTGCGTGCGCTCGCTGCGCGCCTGAGCGTGCAGGACGTGTCGTTCATCCCGATGAGCGCCCTCAACGGCGACAACGTGGTGGAGCAGTCGCAGCGCATGCCCTGGTACCGCGGGCCGTCGCTGCTGCATCATCTCGAGAACGTGCACATCACCAGCGACCGCAACCTCCAGGATGTCCGGTTCCCCGTGCAGTGGGTCATCCGGCCGCAGTCGAGCCGGTTCCCCGACTACCGCGGATACGCGGGGCAGGTGGCGGCAGGCGTGCTCAAGCCGGGCGACGAAGTGCTGGTCCTGCCCGCCGGCGAGGTGACGACGATTGCGGGCATCGACGTGATCGGTCACGACGGCGAGCCGCAAGCGGTGGAGCGCGCGTTCCCGCCGATGAGCGTGATCGTGCGCCTGGCGGATGATGTTGACGTGTCGCGAGGCGACATGATCTGCCGTCCGGCGAACCGGCCTGTCATGTCTCAGTCGATCGATGCACGCGTGTGCTGGCTTGGCGACAGGCCCCTGCTGCCGCGCAACCGCTACGCCATCAAGCACACGACGCGGTCCACGCGGGCGATCGTCGAGACCATCCAGTACCGCCTGGACATCCAGACTGGGCACCGCGAGAGTGGGGTCGGCAGCCTTGCTGCGAACGACATCGGCCGGATCACGCTGCGCACGACTGCGCCGCTGATGTTCGATCCCTACCAGCGCAGCCGCTCGACCGGATCGTTCATCCTGATCGACGAGTCCAGCAACTCGACGGTGGCTGCGGGCATGATCGTCGGCGAGCCAGGCTAGGCGCTCCACAGCTCGCGGTAGCTGCCATCCTGGTCGTACCGCTCCGCTTGCGCGCGCACATCGAACGTGCGGTTGCGCGGATCGTTGCCGACGCCTGCCACATACTGCCAGTTGCCCCAGTTCGACCCGACATCGAAGTCGATCAGCTGGCTCTCGAACCACGCCGCACCCAGGCGCCAGTCGACTCCGGCGGTGCGCGCCAGCCAGCTCGCGACATTCTGCCTCGCACGGTTGGAGAGCTGGCCGGTGGCGGCCAGTTCACGCATGCCCGCATCCACGAACGGCTCGCCTGTGCGGCCCTCGCGCCACTGCGCGAACGCCTCGTGATCCCGCGTGCCGCAGGGCGTGCGGCCGAGCACGCCGGTGGCCTTGAATGCGCGGCCCTGCCAGCGCCGCACCCAGAAGTGGAAGTAGTCGCGCCAGAGCAGCTCGAAGAGGAGCCAGTAGGTCGACTCGTTCGACATGCGCTCGCGCTCGTAGCGGCGGACCTCCGCTGCCACCTCGCGGGGGGAGACGGTGCCGAGCGCAAGCCAGGGAGAGAGCCGTGACGAGAAGTCCGCACCCACGAGGCCGTCCCTCGTCTCCTTGTAGCGCGCGACGCTGTCGGTCCCCCACATCCAGCGGCGGATGCGCGAGAGCCCATGCGACCGGCCGCCGTTGCACCGGAACTGCACACGCGGATCGGACTCCTCCGCAGCCGCGCGTGCGGCCCTAAAGGCAGGCGCGGCAAGCGCATCATCCGACCGCGCGCCCACTGCGGCGCGTACCGCCTCGGGCAGTGCGCTGAGATCGGGCTCTGGGATGGGCAGGCGAGCATGGCATCCCTTCTCGACTGAGCGCCGAAAGCTCGAGAACACGTCGGGAAGCTCATCGATCGCGAAGGGCAGATCGCTCGCTGCGATCATTGTGGTCTCGTCATGCACGACGAGCGTGATGCCATGTGGAGCAAGGGCGCGCGCGACAGCTGCATTCTCCTGCCGCTCGTCATACGCGAGACAGGGCGCCGTGTGCACCTCCCGCACGCCAAGCTCCACCGCACATGCTGCGATGCGCTGGCCCGCATCTCCTTGTGCAACTTCCAGCGCCGATCCCCTTGCGTGCCACTCATCCCGCAACTCCTCAATCGCCTGCAGGAGGAACCCAGTGCGGCGCAGGCTCGCACGCGGGAAGTCCAGCGGAGTGGCGTGGCGGCCTGTGCCCATGCGCGCTGCCGCGAGCGGATCCTCAGGCAGCACAGAGATGCCGACGACCCTGCCGTCTGCAGAACCTGCGGCAGCAGTGACCGCCGTGTTGTCGGCAAGCCGCAGGTCCGTGCGGTGCCACACGAGAGCGATCGGCTGTGATGCGTGGCTCATGCGGACGTTCCTCGGGCATTGCACACGA
>JBIIIL010000137.1:0-7074 GCA_044234825.1 Phycisphaerales bacterium | reverse complement strand
GACGAGACCCAGACGATGGCCACGATCACCATCCAGAAGTTCTTCAAGCTCTACGGCCGGCTTGCGGGAATGACCGGGACGGCCGACACGGAAGCCACCGAGTTCCACGAGATCTACGCGCTCGACGTCATCTCGATCCCCACGAACGTGCCGGTGCAGCGCGATGACCGGACGGACCTCGTGTACCTCGCCCAGAAGGACAAGTGGGACTCCGTCGTCGAGGAGATACGCAGGCACCACGACTTCGGGCGCCCTGTGCTCGTGGGCACCACCAGCGTCGACAAGAGCGAGCGGCTCGCCGGCGAGCTGCAGCGGCGGCTCGGCATCCCGCATGAGGTGCTCAACGCCGTCAAGCACGACCGCGAGGCGGAGATCGTGGCGGGCGCGGGACGGCTCGGTGCGGTGATGATCGCCACCAACATGGCCGGACGCGGCACGGACATCAAGCTTTCGCCGATCACGCCCGAAGCGCTGCTCGACCACTGGAAGCGCCGGAACATCGCCCCCAAGGACGCGTCGCTGGCTGCGGGCGAGGAGTCGTGCCTCGCGCGGATCTGGCAGCACCTGCTCCTGACGCAGGCCAAGATGGACCGCAGCGAGGCGGCGCGGCTTGCTCCCGACGAGGCGCGCCGCGCCATCATGGCGCACTGGGCCAGCGAGCACGCGGGCCTGGAGGCATCCAAGGCCGCCAGCATGAGCGCGACGCAGCTCGAGTCTGCGCTCGATTCGGCTGGATGGCTGCTGCACCGGCTCCGCTTCGCCAGGAGCACCGAGGCCCTCGGCGGGCTCCACATCATCGGCACCGAGCGCCATGAGAGCCGCCGCATCGACAACCAGCTTCGCGGCCGTGCGGGCCGCCAGGGCGACCTTGGCTCGAGCCGCTTCTTCCTTGCGCTCGACGACGACCTGATGAAGATGTTCATGGGCAAGGCGGTGCTGACCGTGCTCAGCCGGCTCGGCATGCGCGAGGGCGATTTCATCGACTCGCCCATGGTGATGCGCAGCGTCGAGAAGGCGCAGCGCAAGGTCGAGGAGCGCAACTTCCAGATCCGCAAGAACATCCTCGAGTACGACGCGCCGATGGAGCACCAGCGCTCCACCTTCTATGGCATGCGGCAGCCGATCGTCGAGGGCAGCGGCATCCGCGACCAGGTCGTGCGGATGGTGCACGAGTCCATCGAGGATGCCGTCGACACCTACCTGTCGCCCCTGCACGTGCCCAGATGCATCACGAACTGGACCTTCGAGGCGTTCGGCATCCAGCTCGAGCCGGATCGCTTCATCGGCAAGGATCGCGACCGGGTCATCGCCATGGTGCGCACCGACACGCTCGAGGAGGCGATGTCGCACATCGACACCACCCTCGGCGAGTACCTGCCCCCCGATGCCGACCCCGAGGCCTGGGATGCCGCGGGCCTTGCGGAATGGGCAAAGGCCACCTACGGGGCCGAGGTGCCCGCCGAGCTCGTGCGGTCGGGCGACTCGACAGCGGCACGGCGCGTCATCGAGGCTGCCGCGCAGGCGAAGTTCGAGGCGATCGACCTCGCGCCGCTCGAGCAGTACCTCGTGGCGGGGTACGGGCAGCGCGAGCTCGCGGAGTGGGCCAGCCGCAAGTTCGGCATTGCGGTCGATCCCGCATCGCTCGGCACAGGCAAGGACAGTGGCCGCGCCGTCGAGGCGATACTCGCGGAGGCGATGCGGCGGTATGCGCGCCGCGAGATCGAGTATCCGATCGACTTCGCCATGGAGTACACCACCGCGAACATGCAGGCAAACCCGCAGATGGCGCTGAGCCAGTTCTGCGGATGGGCGAATGCCCGCTACGAGATGGGCTGGGACGCCAACGCGCTGCCATCGGCGAATCCCGCGGAGCTGAGGCAGCTGCTGGCGCAGCGCGCCGAGTCGATTGACGACGCCGCGCTGGCGGCCCGGGCAGGCCGCATCGTGGAGGCTGCACGTGCGGATGCCGCGGCGTCGGGCACCGGCTTCGGCGGAGACTCCATCGCGGCCCGCATGGCGACCGACTGCCTCATCGCGCTGACGGCTGCCGAAACCGCAGAGGCGGGCCGCGACGGCGCCGCCTTCGTGGAGCGCCGGCTGCGCGCGCTGCTCCGCTCGGAGCTGACCCAGTTCGAGCGATGGGTGCTCCTGCAGATCCTCGACGGCGCGTGGAAGGACCACCTGCTCCAGATGGACCAGCTGCGGGATGCGATCTCCTTCCGGTCGTTCAGCCAGAAGGATCCGCGTATCGAGTTCAAGCGCGAGGCGGCGCGCCTGTTCCGAGAGATGCTCGAGTCGATCAACGACAAGGCCACCGACCTGCTGCTGAAGGGCCGGCTCGCCCCGCAGATGGCCGCGCGGCCGGTGCCCGCGGCGGCGCCCGCGCCAGCAGCGGTGCCGCCGGCGGCGCCGCAGGATGCGGGAGCCATCCCGGCGTCCGTCCCGGAGAGCCCGCAGGAGCGGGACATCGCGATCGCCGAGCGCGCAGGCACGCCGATGCGCGCGATCCCGGTGGGCGCCGCGTCGGCGACGGCCGCGAAGCGCATCGTCGGCCGCAATGAGCCCTGCACCTGCGGCTCCGGCAAGAAGTTCAAGCAGTGCTGCGGACTCTCGAAATCATCGGTATGATCTCCGCCCCACGCCTCCTTAGCTCAGTTGGTAGAGCAGCTGACTCTTAATCAGCGGGTCGAAGGTTCGAGTCCTTCAGGAGGCATTTGCGCCGCGCGCCGGGGGCCGCGCGCCCTACCACAGTCGCAGGAGCCCCAGGCCGGCCGCCATCGCCGCGAGCAGCGCGAGAACGATGATCGCGGCAGTGCGCTGCGACCACTCGCGGCGCAGCGGAGGCGCAGATCGAGTGTCTCCGCCGAGGTAGGCGAAGCATCCCGGGCACACGTCGGCGTCGTCGGCGCATTCCCGCCCGCAGTCCGGGCAGTGGCCGGTGCCGTGCGAGAAGCGCTCTATGTCCTCGAGCGACGGGCCCTCGTCAACACCGTCGTCATCATCCGGCCCGCGCGATGGCGCATGCGACCTCCGATTCGCCATGGCTGCATCATGCAATCCCAGGTGGTCGCTGGCAAGCCCCTCACATAGGCTTCCGGCATGGCAAGAACCCCTAGCGCGATGGTGGACCTCGGCACCTCCTGCCCTGACTTTTCCCTTCCGGACGCGGTCGGCGGGCGGCTCGTGACCCGCGCCGAACATGCAGGCAAGCCTCTCCTGGTGATGTTCATCTGCAACCATTGCCCGTTCGTGGTGCATGTGGCCGACGAGCTCGCCCGACTTGGCCGCGACTACGCGGGTCGCCTCGCGATCGTGGCCATCTGCTCCAACGACGAGACCACGCATCCAGCGGATGGGCCCAAGCCCATGGCGGACGAGGCCAAGCGCCGCGGATACCGATTCCCCTACCTGCACGATGCCACGCAGCAGGTGGCTCGCGCGTTCGGCGCCGCCTGCACGCCGGACTTCTTCCTGTACGACGGGCGACACGCGCTGGCATACCGCGGCCAGCTCGATGACAGCCGCCCCGGTTCTCCTGAGCCAGTTACGGGGCGCGACCTGCGCGCCGCCATCGATGCGGTGCTTGCGGCGAAGGTCCCATCTACCGACCAACGCCCCTCCATCGGCTGCAACATCAAGTGGCGCGCTTGACGCGTCCCCGGCAGAAGCTACGATTGGCGTCTCGGAGGTCGGCAAGAGGGCCTGTAGCAGGCTCCGATGCCGGTCCCCCGAACCTGGATTTGGGGCGGTAGCTCAATTGGTTAGAGTACCGGCTTGTCACGCCGGTGGTTGCGGGTTCGATTCCCGTCCGCCTCGCTGAACGATGAATGACGGCCCTCGCGCACGCGGGGGCCGTTTTCACATGCGACTGCCCTGAAGAGGACCTCACCAAGGCATCATGATGAATGCACTTGGCGCGGCCAGAGTCCGTGACGAGTCATGACGCCTCAAGCCAGTTTGGGCCGCTTGCCGCCCCGACCCTCAGCGGCACATCGAGCTGCATGGCCCCCTCCATGACGCCCACTACCCACGCTTGCGTGGCGGGAACCTGCTCCACAGGCACCTCGAACAGGAGCTCGTCGTGGATCTGCAGCAGCATCCTGGAACCCGGACAGCGGTCCCCGATGTCCCGGTGGATGCGCACCATGGCCACCTTGATGAGGTCGGCGGCACTGCCCTGCACGACAGAGTTGATCGCCATGCGCTCGCCAAGCGCGCGCTCGGCCGGATTGCGCGAATGGACCTGCGGCACAGGCCGCCGCCGTCCGAGGATTGTCTCCACATGGCCCCGAGCCTTGGCCTGCTGCACGCACTGGGCCAGGAACGCGTCGATGCGGGCGAAGCGCGCGCGGTAGCTCTCGATGATCTCCTTCGCGCGCTCCATCGTGGTGCCGCCGCCAAGGCGCCTCGCAAGACCGAAAGGCGTGATGCCGTAGACGATTCCGAAGTTGACCATCTTGGCGGCACCGCGCTGCGCGTCCGTCACCTGCTCCGGCGCCACGCCGAAGACCTCGGATGCGACCGCCACATGGATGTCCGAGTCCTTGCGGAACGCCTCGCACAGCGCGGGGTCCTTCGAGAGGTGCGCCAGCACCCGCAGCTCGATCTGCGAATAGTCGCAGCTGAGCAGCGCATGACCCGGGCGGGCGACGAACGCGCGGCGGATGTCCCGACCCACCTCCGTCCTGATCGGGATGTTCTGCAGGTTCGGATCGCTGGAGCTCAGCCGACCGGTCGCCGTGCCCGTCTGGTGGAAGGATGCGTGGATCCGTCCTGTCTCGGGATCTATCGCCTCGCGGAGCGCCACCAGGTAGGTGCCCACCAGCTTGGCCAGCTGCCGGTACTCGACGATGCGCGCGGGGATCTCGCTCTCGACCGACGGATCCGCCGCGAGCTTCTCGAGCACCTCAGCGTCGGTGCTCGCGCCTGTCTTGGTTCGCTTGACGATGCGCAGGCCAAGGCCGGGCGGCACGTCAGTCGGCCGGTTGAAGAGCGCGGCCGCGAGCTGCTTGGGGCTGTCGGGACTGAACGGGTGAGGTGCGGCGCGCGCGATGGCCTCGCGGAGGCGGTCGAGCTCGCCGTGCAGGCGCTCCCGCTGGCGGTCGAGCTCCGCACCATCCACGCCGATGCCCGCGAGCTCCATGTCGGCCAGCACCTGCACGAGCGGAAGCTCAACCTCACGGTAGAGCCGCTCCATGCCGTCGCGCACGACGATGGCTCGGAAGTGGCGGTCCAGGCGTCCCGCCATGTCCGCGTCCTCGGCGGCGTACTCGGTCGCGGGCTCGAGCGGCACCGTGTCGAAGGTGCGCTGGAACGCACCGCTGCCGATGAGCGCGGTGATCGGGATGCAGCGATGCCCAAGCACCGACTCGGCCAGTCCATCGAGACCATGGCTCGGGCGCGAGGCATCGGCGAGATGGCTCGCCACCATCGAGTCGCCGGCGAGACCTCGCACTGGCATGCCGTGCCGCTGCAGGATCTGCAGGTCGAACTTGGCGTTGTGCGCGCACTTTGGCAGGTCCGGGTCGCCAAGGAACGGCACGAGCGCCGGACGCGCCGCATCAAGCTCGAGGTGCTGCGATCCCTCGGGCCCTCGCACCGGGATGTACACGCCCTGCCCATCGGACCAGGACAGGCTGATGCCGCACAGGCGCGCGTGCACCGTCGAGAGGCCATCGGTCTCCGTGTCAAACGCCACACTCGTGCCTGCGCGCGCCGCAGCGGTCGCCTCGCGCATCGCCCGATCGAGCGAGGCACGGTCCGCGATGCACCGGTACCGACCGGAGATCGCGATGCCCTGTGCGTCGTTGCGGGCATCTGCCGTGCGCGCACCGTCGTCGCGTGCGAACAGGGTGCCTGCCGCATCATCAACTTCGGGAGCGCTGGCCGCCGGCTCGGACTTCCGGCCACGCCGCGATGGTGCCGCTGCGCCCTCGCCAGCCGCGACGGCAGGAGCAGGTTCGCCTGCCGCAACCCCGAATGCCTTCGCGGCCTGCTCCCGCAGGCGGCCAAATCCCAGCACGCGCAGCAGCTCGATTGCGCCTGCCGGATTGCCGTGCGAAGGATCGAGGCGGGAGCCGTCGAGATCGAGCGGCACATCGCAGTCATCCTTGAGCGTCACAAGCCGACGCGCCAGCGGAAGCTGCTCGCGGGCAGCCGCAATGGCCTCGCGGCGCCTGGGCGTGAGATCGTCAAGGTGCGCGAGCACTCCCTCGAGCGATCCGTAGGCGGTGATCAGGCTGGCCGCGGTCTTCGGGCCGATGCCCGGCACACCCGGCACGTTGTCCACGGAGTCGCCCATGAGGGCGAGCATGTCCACCACCTGCGACGGGCGAACTCCCTTTGTCTCGAAGAGCTGCTCGGGCCCGATGTCCTGCCCGGACTGCGGATCGAAGAGCGAGATGTGCCCGTCATCGAGGAGCTGCGACAGATCCTTGTCCTTGCTCACGATGCGGATGCGCATCTGCGGATCCGCACGGCGGGCCTTCCTCACGAGTGTGGCGATGACGTCATCCGCCTCCACCTCCTCGATCGCGTACAGGGGAATGCCAGCGAGGCGCGCGAACTCCATGCAACGCTCCGCCTGCGGCCCGAAGTCCTCGGGGGGCGGCTGGCGGTGCGACTTGTACTCGGGGTAGATCTGGGACCGGAACGTGCCGCGGTCACCCGACGCGTCGACCACCAGCACCAGATGCGTCGGGCCCTGCTCCGCGATCAGCTTGAGCAGCATGGACACGAAGCCGTACACCATCTGCGTGGGCTCGCCGGTGACGGGACTGGCCATCCCGCCGCGAATGGCGTAGTACGCGCGGAAGAACTGCGCGTGACCGTCGATGATGTACAGCGACGACGGCGGTGTGCCCGTCATGCCGGGACCTGAACCAGGCCCATCAGCCCTTCTTGCTGCTGAGGGCCTTCTCCACGTCGCGCTTGAGTGCGTCCGCCATCGCAGGGTCAAAGCCCTGGTACACGGCGGCGACGGTGCCGTCGGTACCGATCACCACGGTGAGCGGGATCCCGTCGACGCCGTACGCCTTGGCGATGTCCTCGTTGGCCATGAGCGTCGGGAAGACG
>JBIIIL010000136.1:0-7078 GCA_044234825.1 Phycisphaerales bacterium | reverse complement strand
GATCGTGGCGGACAACCAGGTTCGCATCCGGCAGCGCGAGCTCAAGAGGATCATGAACGACCCGCGGTTCCCGGTCGAGAGCGTGACATCGATCGAGCCCGCGACCAAGCCCAATCCGCTCGGCTTCAGGTTCGACAGCGCGCAGCTGGTGACCAAGGCGATGGAGAACCGCATGGAGCTCCTTGAGCTCGAGGTGCAGCTGCTCATCGACGCCGAGCGGATCAACCTCGCCAACAACGACACCCTCCCCAACTTCGTCGTGAGCTACCAGTACGACCTCCAGGGCAACTCCTACGCGCTCGGCCGCGCCTTCGGGAACATGGGCGATGCCGACGGGTCGATCCTGCAGGTCAACGCGAGCGTGCCCGTGACGAACGAGCGCGCGAAGCAGGCGGTGAGCCAGGCGATCCTCGCGCGGCTGCAGAGGCTCGGCACCCGCGAGTCGCGCAAGCAGGCCATCACGCAGGAGACCCTCAACGCGCTCGACACGCTCGAGACGGCGTGGCGGCGGATCATCGCGGCGCGGCTCGAGACCGTCTTCGCGGGCCGCACGCTGCAGGCGGAGCAGCGCCAGTTCGACATCGGGCTGCGCACGATCACCGAGGTGCTCGAGGCGCAGTTCAGCCTCGCCAACGCCCAGAGCCGCGAGATCGACGCGCTGGCGGCGTACCAGATCGCGCTTGTGGACCTTGCCTTCGCGACCGGAACGACGCTCGGCGCGGCGGGGGTCGCCATGCCTGAGCCGATGGATCCCGACTACGTGCGCGACCTCCCCGGCAGCGGCTGAGCAGCTCAAGCTCTGGGCACGAGACCTCTGGGCATGAGCGCTCGGGGGCGTGAGCGCCCGCTCGAGGCGTCGAGGCAGTCCCGCTGCGCAGCGCCGCGCGAAGCGGGAACAGGGGAAGAATGGACCCGAGGGGAGTCGAACCCCTGTGCCGATCCGGTCAGCATGCCGCATCTACGCGCGTATCCGCCCGTTCCGTTTCGGTGCGGACTCCGCCGGGCGGCGTCGTGTCTCGCACCAAGGCATGCGAAGTTCTCGTCCATCCGGCGCATGCCAGGCCTTCAGGACCAGCCCGATGAGGTCGGTTCTCCGCCCTATCGGGCGTGAGGCGGGAACCGTCGAGCCTGAATTAGGCTGCGAGAGCGAGCTGCGTGTTGGCAGTCGTTGTTGTGCATGATTTTTACGTGGCCATCATGCTCCACGGCGCGCCACGACAGGCCAAGCACGGCCGGTCGAAGCCAGTTCGGGCCCAGGTTGCGAAAGAGCCATGCGAGTATACGATTAAAACCTTTCGGGGTTCGGTCATTCGTCGCTGTTTCACTGCCTTTCAACCAAGCCCCAGAGCATCAAACCTCATGCCCCTTCGTCGAACCGTCCGCCGCAGCGCTTCGCGCGCCGGTCAGCCAGTCCGCAATCCCCGTGCCCGCCGCACGGCATCGTCCACATCGCCGGCGCTCATGAGACGGGTCGAGTCGCTGGAGGCGGAGCTCGCGCACCTGCGCGGCGTGCGCCGCCACTTCGACTCGCTGCTCCAGGAGTACCACCGGCTCGTGGGCGGGCTTTCGGCGCTCCAGGCGAGCAAGGCGGCGAAGGCCTTCGCGAAGGTGCCGGTCGGCAAGCCGCTACCCGCGCCGGGCCGCAAGCGCTTTCGGCTGACCAAGGCGGCCCTGCTTGAGATGTACGACAGGCTCGCGGGCACCTGCCGAGGCGTCAAGGGATGGGCAAGCCGCGAGGAGATCTGCCGGACGGCGGGGCTGACCGTGGCCGAATCGAAGCGCGCCTTTGCCATGTGCGTGCAGGGATTCCGCGGACCTGACGGACATGTGAAGCCGGTGCTCGCGTCCAACGGAAAGGTTGGCCGCGTGGGTCGGTACCGCAAGGCGGCCTGACGGCCGCGATGCGGATTTGCCGATCTGCGGGCGGGAGATGCGCGCACGTGCGACCTAGCATCCAAGCCATGCAGACCCGCCGAGCCGCGTTCTCGACACCGCTCCTGCTTGCGGCCGTGGCCGCCGTCGCCGGCGCGGTCGCACTCGCGTCGGTCATGTCGGGCAGGTCGCCCGGCCAAGGTGCGGCACCGACCGGCCCGGCAGAGTCCCAGACCGCCAGCCAAACTACGACGAGGCCACCCATGAATCCCCGATACTCGCGCTCCGGTTACGACATCACGCCGCTCCCGCGCAACCGAGTTGCAGAGCTGGCGGAGAAGCTCACGCCCGAGCAGTACCGGGTCACGCAGCGCTCGGGCACCGAGCCTGCGTTCTGCGGCAACCTCACCGACAACAAGACCGACGGCACGTACTGCTGCATCGTGTGCGGGCTTCCGCTCTTCGCCAGCGTCCACAAGTTCAACTCAGGCACCGGATGGCCGAGCTTCTTCTCGCCGTTCGATCCCGCCCATGTGGCAGAGAAGTCCGACATGAGCCACGGGATGGTGCGCACCGAGATCCTGTGCGCGCGCTGCAATGCGCATCTGGGCCATGTGTTCGATGACGGCCCCAAGCCCACAGGCCTCCGCTACTGCCTCAACAGCGCTGCGCTCAGCTTCCACGCGCAGGACTCGGCGCTTCCCGCGCAGAGCCAGCCCGTGGCCTCCGAGACCGCGTACTTCGCGGGCGGGTGCTTCTGGGGCATCGAGCACATCTTCCAGAAGGCACCCGGCGTCATGAGCGCCGAGAGCGGCTACATGCAGGGGCGTGTCGACAAGCCCACCTACGAGCAGGTGTGCGACGGGAACACCGGCCATGCCGAGGCGGTGAAGGTGGTGTACGACCCGAAGGTGATCAGCTACCGCCAGCTGCTGCAGGGGTTCTTCGCGATGCATGACCCCACGCAGCTGAACCGGCAGGGGCCCGACGTGGGCGACCAGTACCGCTCTGGCGTGTACGCCACGAGCGCATCGCAGCTCGAGCAGGCGAAGGCATACCTCGCTGAGCTGGCGGCACGCAAGACCTTCTCGCGACCTATCGTGACGCAGGTCGAGATGGCCAGCACCTTCTGGCCGGCCGAGGGCTACCACCAGGACTATGTGGAGCGCACGGGCCGGGTATGCCACGTCGGCGATCCGTGGCCATCGGTCTTCGCCTCGTCGCGCGCGGCATCCGCGCCTGCCGGATCCGGCGCCGCGACCAAGGGTGCTCCCGCGTCAGCGCCCGCGACGCCTCGCTGAACATGCGCATCCTGATCGCGCTCGCGGGTTCAGCGGTGCTGGCGGCGGCGCTCGGTGCCGCATCGCCTGGCCGTGCGCAACCGGCATCGTCCCCGCAGGGGCAGGCGCGAGAGCAGGCTGTCGCCCAGACGCCGATGGCCGCGCCCGACCCGCTCCGCCTGCGCGCCTGGCATGACCTCCTCACATCGGAGCCGCACGTGGCAGGCACCGACGGGGACAGCCGCGAGATCGTGCGCATCGCGAACGTCTTCCGCGGCATGGGGCTCGAGACAGACGTGCACGAGTTCTGGGCGCTGCTTGCGCGTCCGGTGTCCGCGCGCGTGGAGATCGTCGGTGATGCGCCGTCGCCGCGCACGACAGGAGACGCGCCGGCATCCGCATCGCCCTCTGCGGCCCCGACGCGCGGCCGCATCGTGCTGCCGATCATCGAGCGCAACCTCGCCGAGGATCCGCAGGCCGCGCACCCGGACCTGACCTGGGGGTGGAACGCCTACTCCGCGAGCGGCACGGTCACCGGCCGCATCGTGTACGCCAACTACGGGACGCGTGCGGACTTCGAGCGCCTGCGCGAGTGGGGCGTCGACTGCACCGGCGCGGTCGTGCTCGCGCGCTACGGCGGCAACTTCCGCGGCTACAAGGCGCGCTTTGCGCAGGAGGCCGGTGCCGCAGCGCTGCTGATGTACATCGATCCGGCGGATTCCGGCAGCGGCAAGGGCGGCGTGTGGCCCGAGTCCGGAGGTTGGGCCAACGAGACGTGCATCCAGCGCGGATCGATCCTGACGCTGCCCTGGCCGGGAGACCCGCTGACTCCGGGCTTGCCGGCGACGCGCGACGCGGACCGTCTCGACATCGACGGCGTCGACCTGCCGAAGATTCCGGTGCAGCCCATCGGATACGGCGCGGCTGGGCGCATCATGTCGCAGATGACGGGGCGCGAGGTGCCGGACAAGTCGTGGCAGGGCGGGCTCGCGATGCCGTACCGGCTCGATGGCGGCCCGGACCTGAAGGTCACGGTGTCGGTGGAGCAGTCGAGGGAAGTGCGCAGGAGCGCGAACGTGATCGCGCGCCTTCCGGGCACCGATCCCGCCGCGGGCGCCGTGATCGTGGGATGCCATCACGACGCGTGGGGGCTTGGCGCGCTCGACCCGATCGCGGGCCTCATCTGCGTGCTCGAGGTCGCCCAGCTGATGAGCGACCGCGCGAAGGCAGGCGAGCGGCTTCCGTGCGATGTGCTGTTCTGCGCGTGGGGCGCCGAGGAGTTCGGGATGATCGGCTCCACGGAGTGGGTCGAGGCCAACCAGGACATGCTGCTGAAGCGCGGCCTTGGCTACATCAACCTCGACATGGCGGCGGCGGGACCGAATCTCGGTGCCTCGGCGTCCCCCTCGATCGCGAACGCGATCGCCAAGGCAACGGGTCTCGTGCCCGAGTCGATCAAGCCGACCGGAGGAGGCAGCGACCATGTGGCCTTCGTCTGCCGGGTGGGTGTTCCCGTGGTGGGCATACACGCGACAGGCGCGCCGGGAACGAGCTACCACACGAACTACGACACCACCACGTGGTACCGATCGATCGTCGGCGACGACTACGCGAGCGCGAGCACGGTCACGCGCGCTGCGGCGCAGGCGCTGCTGGCGATCGCGGAGGCTGACGGCGGCCCTGCGGTCTGCGCCACGCGTGCGGTTGATTCGGCGATCGAGTCGCTCCGCGCGCTGTCAGCCAAGGCAGGGCCGCCTGTGCGCGAGGCCATCGAGCCGCTTCTCGCGAGGTTCGAGGCGCTGCGACCATGTGCAGTGCAGTGGGATGCACGACCCGCGCCGGCGTCCCCGCAGGATCATGCCGCCCGGCGCACGCAGCGCATGGCGCTCGACCGGGCTTGGCTTGACGAGACCGGGCTGCCGGGGCGCGACTGGTACCGCAACCAGTTCATTGCGCCTGACCGCGACGCGGGGTACGCATCCACGCCGATGCCTGGCATCGCGGATGCCCGGGGTGCGGATCAGGTCGTGTCCGGCGTGGCGGCGCTCCACCGAGTCGCGGACCGCCTCTCGACGGTCTTGTGCCCAATAACACAATGATCTGAAGCCATTCAGGTCCATTTGTGAAGGCGGGGGCCAAAGCCGCTCGTATAGTGAAAAACGATGCTGCGTCACTTCACCGCTGCGTGCACGGCGCTCCTCTGCGCTGCCGCATTCTCCCCCGATGCTTCAGCTCAGCAGGTCGCCGTGCGGACCAGGCTGTTCGTGGGCGGATTCACGTGGCCGGTGTTCATGGCCCAGGCGCCCGGCGACGCGACGCGCTTCTACGTGGTGCAGAAGGGGGGTCTCGTACGGATCGTGGAGACCTCAAGCGGCACTCCCACGATCCTGACCACGCCCTTCGTGAACCTCTCTGGCGTGTCGTATGCGCCGACCTCGAGCGGTGACGAGCGTGGACTGCTCGGCATGGCGTTCCATCCCGACTACGCGACCAACGGGTACGTGTACCTCTACTACGTCACGGCAGCAGGGACGTCCAACACGCTCGTGCGCATGACGCGAAGTGCGTCGAGCCCGCTCACGCTCGATCCGGCCAGCCGCGTCACGATGATGACGTGGGCCGACCCGTTCTCGAACCACAACGGAGGATGGCTGGAGTTCGGTCCTGACGGCAACCTGTACCTCGGCACCGGCGATGGCGGAAGTGCGAACGATCCCGGAAACCGGTCGCAGGACATCACCTCGGAGCGCAACGGCAAGATCCTCCGCGTGACTCCCACGATCGGCGACACGGCGCCGTACTACACGGTGCCCGCAAACAACCCCTTTGCAGGTGCCATCACTGGCGACGACGAGATCTGGGCATACGGCCTGCGAAACCCCTGGCGCTGCGCGTTCGACCGCGAGACCGGTGCGCTCTTCATCGCGGATGTGGGCCAGAACGCTCAGGAGGAGATCAACTACCAGCCGCCGGGCGCGGGCGGTCGCAACTACGGCTGGCGCTGCCAGGAGGGCACATCGTGCACTGGCCTCACGGGCTGCACGTGCAACTCCGCATCGCTCGTGCCGCCGATTCGCACCTACCTGCGCAACTCCACCAACGGCGGCTTCAGCGTCACGGGCGGCCGTGTCTACCGCGGCTGCGCGATGCCTGACCTGCGCGGCACGTACTTCTACTGCGACTACAGCAGCAACAACTACTGGAGCCTCCGCTACGACGGCACGACGCAGACGGACTTTGTGCAGCGCAATGCGGACTTCCGCACGGCCGTAGGTGGCCAGAGCGTCAGTTCAGTGGTGTCCTTCGCGGAGGACCACGAGGGCGAGCTCTACGTGATTGCCCACGGCGGCAGCATCTTCAAGATGATCCCCGCGTCGGGCGAGGTGGTCTGCACACCTCCGAATCCGGCCGACTTCAACAGCGACGGCCGGGTGGACGGGCTCGATCTCGCCCAGCTGCTTGCGTGCTGGGGAGGCGCGTGCGCCGACCTGAACGACGACGGCACCACCAGCGGCGCCGACCTTACCGTTCTGCTCGCGGCCTGGGGCTGATCGCCCGTGCACAGCGCCGCGCCACTCGTCCTGCGCCCCGTGCCTCGTGGGGCCGTGAAATCCCTTGCCCATGCGATCGCGGCCGCTGCGGCGATCGCATGCGCTGCACCTGCCTCGAGCCAGGGCTCGCTGCCGCAGGGCGCCGCGCGCATTCCGGACATGGTGGTGCTGCAGCCCGAGTCGGTCTCCTTCGGGTCCGTGCCGCCGGGATCGTCGCACACGGGCTCCTTCACGATCGTGAACACGACACCGGCGCCGCTGGCGGTCAAGGCCGCGGTGCCGAGCTGCAAGTGCACGGCGCTCACGGACATCGTCGGCAAGTCGATCCCTGCGGGCGGCACGCTGAAGTTCGACGTGACCATGCAGGTGCCGATG
>JBIIIL010000135.1:0-7093 GCA_044234825.1 Phycisphaerales bacterium | reverse complement strand
AGCTTCGCGCAGGCGATGCGCGCTGCAGACATGGGCACCGTGCTTGCCGCAGGCAAGCTCTCGACGCGCCGCGCCTATGGCCTCGCGCTGCGCACGCTCGCGCAGAACGACCGCCGCATCTGGTCGCTCGACACCGATACGCGCAGCGCGACGGGCGCAGATGCCTTCGCGAACGACCGCGCGCTTGCAGATCGATTCGTGGAGTGCCGAGCCGGCGAGCAGTCGATGGTCGGTGCGGCCATCGGACTGGCGGCGGCCGGTGCGGTGCCGTTCTGCTCGACCTACGCGCGGTTCGTCTCGAACGCGCACGGCGACATCGAGGCCGCCGCACGAGGCGGTGCGAACATCAAGGTCATCGGCAGCCATGTGGGCGTCGCGGGACCCGCGACAGGCACCCCGGAGATGGCCCTGGTCGATGCTGCAGCGCTGCGGCCGCTGACGACGCTGTCGCGCGGCGGTGTGCCGTCGCTCCACATCCTCCAGCCGGCAGATGCGCGCGCGGCGTACGCCCTGACGGTCGCGATGGCCAAGCATGATGGCCCGTGCATGATGCGCACGAGCGATGCCGAGGGCGAGTTCCTCTATGCCGAGGACACCAACTTCGAGCTCGGCAAGTTCGAGGTCCTCACCGAGGGCCGCGACCTCCTCATCGTCAGCGCTGGCGCCATGATCCACGAGTGCAACCGGGCGCTCGACCTGCTCGACAAGTCGGGCATCGATGCGACGATCGTCGACCTGTACAGCATCCCGTTCGATCGCGATGCGCTGCTCGACCTGGCCAACAGCAACGGCGGCAACATCCTCGTGGTGGAGGACAGCGCCGGCGGCCTGCTGGCTTCGGCGATCGCCGAGGCGTGCACGGATTCGGGCGATGCGTTCACGATCGGCGCGATGCATGTGCAGTCGGTGGGCAGCGAGGCCGCACCAGCGGCGCTCACGCACGACGACCGACTCCGCGCGGCCGGCCTGCACCACTCGCAGATCGCCGCGCGCGCCGCAACGCTGCTCGGCGTGCGGGCCTAGGCTGCGGTTCGCGGCAGCACCTTGACGTGCACCGCGTGCGCGGCCTTGCGGAGGCCCGCATCAAGCGTGACGAGCGGGCATCCTTGCCGTGCCGCGAGCTCCAGGTACGACGCGTCGTACGCAGTGAGCCCATGTGCCACTGAAATGCGCGTGACGTCCCGAAGCGCCGACTCGCTGCCGTGGACGTCGTAGGACCACGGAAACGCAGCCATGCGCGCCCGTGCCTTGCTTGCCGTGTCCGCATCGATTCGCTTCAGGCGCTCTGCACTCCGGAGCCCGTTCATGACCTCGTAGGGCAGCAGGGCAGGTGCGAGCAGCGCATCGTCCTGCTCGATCGCCTTGAACACCGCGGATGCGCTCTGCTCCCGCAGCAGGATCGCGAGCACTGCAGACGAATCCACGACGATCATGGCCGGCCCTTCTTGGAGTCAGCCAGCACCTTGTCGAACGCGCTGCGCGAGATGCCCGGACCCTGCGCGATCCACTCGCGCGTGTCCGCGCGCCAGTCACGGGACCTTGAGTGGGTGACCTCGTCGTAGCGGCTCGCGCCGATGATGACGGCGATCCGCTTGCCGCGGCGCATCACGACCACCTCATCGCCGCGCTCTGCGAGTCGCAGAAGCTCGGCAAGCCGCGTCTTGGCCTCGAACGAGCCAATGTGGTGCACCATACAACCAGTATAGTAAACCAGTTGGATTCGATCGATCGGCAGTGCCGATCCGCATCAAGGCCACCCCCGGCCGACCGACGGGCCTCTGACCTGCGCCCTCTAACCGGGCCAGTGGGGGGCCGGAATCTGCCCGAACTGGCTAGATCTGGGTGCTCGGGCCTTCGGTCCGCCCGGCGCCGGGGTAGGTTCGACAACCTTGCGCCGCGTGCGTTGTGCGGCCCGACTGGTCCTGGGAGTCAGTGCCGGATCCCTTCATGAAATCAGCAGCCCATCGTTTTTCCGCGACTGCCGCGTTTCCGGTCGCGCTTGGCCTCCTCTTGCCCGCCACAGCGGCGCTCGCCGACGCGACCCTCCAGTTTGGTTCGCTGTCCGTGCCAAACGCACAGACTCCGGTCAATGCGGATCCCTTCAAGGTCATCCCAACCCAGACGAACCAGTACTACTCGGGTTCCCTCTCTGGCGTTACGGTCACCGCGACCGCATGCCTCTGGACTGCCGTGGACTCGGGCGCAGAGTGCAGCGCGCTCGTCTGGCCGAAGGCTTCAGACCTGGCCATCATCATCAGGAAGCCCGCACCGGCGCCAGCGCCGCCAGGCTTCTACGACGTTGTGCTTCAGATCGGCGGTGCCACTCGCCTTCCCAATGCGGGAACATCGTTCCCTTGGGTGAACGCGCCCTCGCAGCATGCTGAAGCGGCCGGCACGTGCAACACGCAGCTCGGTTGCGCGGGCGGGAATCCGGGCAGCTTCTCGCAGTGCACAGGGACAAACTCGGGCGGCAAGACCAACTATGTGGATGCCAGCTTCTCCGCTGGATCAGGTGGCTGGGCGAGCGCCATCCCGATGGGCACCGACACGGAGGTTGTCCTCGTGTGGCTCCCCGAAGCCAGCACGAACACGCAGAACCCGCCGTCGAATGCGTGGACCGATCCGAACAACAATGGCAGCCCAGCCATCTTCTGCGACATCAGCGTCGAGTTCGAGGGAGTCACGGAGGGCACAGCGCCTCCGTGCGCGAACCCCACCTACCGCAGCAGCTCCAACTGCGCCGATCCATGCGAGTGCTCGACCGCGAACAGCCCGACAGATTGCGACCTCCCGGTCAATGCGGTGCATCCGGTCGAGATCCGCTTCGTGAACCGCAGCGGCATCGACGCGTCTCAGGTCAAGCTGCTGCCGTACTCGTGCGCGAAGAGCTTTGCGACAACGTCCAACCCTGGGGTGCTGTACAGCGATGCCGAGTGCACGCAGCTGCTCTGGCGCGACGGCCTGTTCTCTGCGCTTGGCGCGCGCAGTGAAGCGATCAACGGCTGCGGTCACGGTCCCGGCTGGACAGGCCAGGACCCTTGCGGCACCGTGTTCACGGGGACCGGGCCAACCGTGCCGATGCGCACCTTGCGGATGTCAGACCTGCATGACAACGGCGACGGCACGTACAGCCTGTGGACCAACCACTTCCCGGAGGCGATCTGGTACATCGGCCTGCCGCAGCGGCAGCCCGACGGTTCCTGGTCGACGGTCCCGGAGGTCCCGTTCTTCGTGATGTGGGACTCCACCACGCAGTACGGGACTTCTGACGTGATCGAGATCGCGGGCCTCTCGTACACCTGGCGCGCATTCAACTCGGCGACCAGCGTCAACTACTTCGCCCCGCCGTCTCCTGCGGCAGGCAGGAACTCGGCGCCGTGGGCGGTCGTGTCCGCCGGCGACTGCGAGCAAGGTGGCGTGCAGGATGCATGCGCGATCGACAGCTATGGCGTCGACTGGCAGCAGCTCGAGATCACCATGGACGGGTCGCCCGCGGACATTGCGGACATCACCTACATCGACTTCGCCAACGTGCCGCTGCGGCTCGAGTCCTACTACGCCACGGGCGATTCCTACGTGGAGGCCACGGGCTATGCCGCAGTGGCCGACGCGACGCAGACATCGCACCCGGCGTTCGGTGCCCTCGTGCAGCAGCTCACGCAGCAGTTCCCCGCGAACCTGTACCTGACCTGCGCAGATGGCGATGCCTACGCGCTCCAGAGCTCGGGCCCGAACCAGACGGACTCGACCTGCGGCAACTCGCCCTTCATCCCGGTGACGTACCCCGCCCATTCGAGCGGTGCGGCGTGCAACACCGAGCGGGGCACCATCAATGACTTCCGCGCGGTATTCGAGCGGATGCTCACCCACACGCACACCTTCCCGGGTCACTCAATTGCAGGCAGCGGGTGGATCCGCGACTGGGTCGGTTCGCCGACGAGCCCGTCCAAGTTCGACTACGACTTCGTGCTCGTGATGTCGAAGGACACGGCCACAGCTGGCCAGGTGTCCTACACCGCCACGCTCAAGGGCATCGTCAAGGTGTGGAACGGAAACACCGGGAAGCTCGTGATGACGAGCGACCCGCTCGCGCTCGTGCTCGGCACCGACACGTACTACGCCAATCCGGCCACGAAGCCGAACCTCGACCTCACGCGCTCGATCTACCTCGCGCCTACACCCGGCAACATGCCGGTGACGCTTGCGCTGCCGAGCGGCTGCTCGTCGCAGTCGCTGGCCACCCTCTCGCTCTTTGGGGCGGGTGACACCCAGGCAGGCAGCGATCCGCGGCTGTCGCAGGCCTGGGTAGCGGTGATGAACCAGATCGACAGCACGATCGGGACAGCGAGCGCAAACTGGTTTGGCGCCATCGCGAACCAGAATGTGACTGCGCTCATCGGACGCCTGATGGGCGACGCGTGCGCTGGCTTCGCGCTCGGGTTCCTGGCGAGCGAGCAGGCGAACCCGATCATTCCGGTGGGCGGTCTCGCGAGCTGGCCTTCGTACGGAAGCACGTATCCCGCGACGGACACGACGCAGCTTGACCTGTGCAACTACGCCGGTGCGGCGGGCGAGCCATTCTGGAAGACCCCAAGCGGTTCGTGGTGGGGCGGCGCGCTGTTCAAGCCGAATGCGCTTGATGGCAGCACGAGCTATTGGAGCAGCGAGTGCGCCAGCACCATCTTCATCGAGCACTACGGCGATGTCGCACCACCCGTCGATGGCAACTTCATGTGCAGCGGATGGGGCCAGCTGATGTACCAGAACACGCAGGGCGGATACTCGCACCCGATCGAGGACCGCATGAACGGCTACAAGGCCGGCATCAACGGATACCAGTTCGCGGGCCAGCCGATCACGCGGCTCAAAGTCACGTTCTGGCGCGGCATCTCGAGCACCGGTTCGGGCGGTGGCGGCGGAGGTGGCGGTGGCGACTGCCCGGCAGACCTCAACCATGACGGGCAAGTGAGCGCCTATGACCTCGCGGTGCTGCTGGCTGGTTGGACTGGCGAGTCGCCGTGCTCAGACTGCGCGGCGGACCTCAACCATGACGGCAAGGTCAATGGCGACGACCTGACCGTGATGCTTGCCGCGTGGGGACCTTGCCCGTAGCGGTGGCCCGATCCGGCTGGCGGCAGGGCGCTGGTGCGAGACGTGCGGCGGCCTGCCACAGCTCCCAGGGCGCTGCTCTCGTCACCGCGCCACATCCCGCATTCGAAGATCGCGGCAATCCATGATTCGCGCGCGCCTGTGAAGAGTCTGCGGGACGCATCTTGATGTGCATCCGGGGTGCGCGGCGTTGACTCGTGGTTCGATAGATCTAACCTACGCAGAGGTCCAAGCGCAGGTCCAGTGGGGGATCTTCCGGTGCGCCTGACCTGACAAGGGGCACGGTCATGAGATCAACGGCATTCGGGGTCGGTGCGGCGTGTGTCATTGCGGCGGCAGCGAACGCGACGGTCACTGGGCTTGAGGTTGAGTACAACGGCCTTGTGGGTGGCCGCCACGTCTGGAGCGTGTACGCGGTGAGCAACGACGTGAATAACGTGATGCTCAACGTCATCGGCCATACGGTGATCAGCGGCAGCATGTCCGGCGTGCAGCACAACGACTTCGGAGGTGGCACGTGGAGCCCCACGCTCACGATCCTGCCGGATCAGGTTGCAAATGAGGGTCTTCGGGATTCCGTGTGGGTGAATGGGCGCTGAGGGGCTGTCCGTGGGGGTTGCGCCGGTCTCTACCGTGTTGGCATGAGAGACCGCGACCTGTACGCCCAGATCCTTGGAATCGCCGCTCCGTGGCACGTCACTGACGTGCGCCTTGACGTGCCTGCGGGCAAGGTGGAGGTGATCGTCGAGCACTGACGGGGTCGCTCTCATCGGTCCACCCGTTATGAGAGTCTGGGGATCGTAGCGGTCCGTGTCCTGCGCTTCTGCGCCGCAGCGCGGGCGAGCGAAGCGAGCCTGCGCGCAGGCGCAGGAGCGCACCGTGCCGCGAAGGCCGCCGGGGTCCGCTTGCCCAGCGCACGCTGGATGCGCCGGTGGTTGTAGAACGTCCTCCAGCGGTGCACGAGGTACTTCGCCTCCGCCAGCGTGTCGAAGATCTCCGAGGACAGCAGCTCGTCGCGCAGCCTGCCGTTGAAGCTCTCCACGATGCCGTTCTGCCACGGCGAGCCCGGATCGATGTAGAGCGTGCCCGTGCCGCCCTCCTTGCACCACGACTTCACTGCCTTGGAGATCATCTCGGGCCCGTTGTCAGCCCTGATGTGCCTGGGTGCGCCGCGCTGGGCCGTGAGGTTGTCCAGCGCCTGCACCACGTCCTCGCCCCGGAAGGTCCGGCGCACCTCGATGGCAAGGCACTCGCGCGTGAACTCGTCCAGCACCACCAGCATCCGCAAGGGCTGCCCATCCGACGTCCGGTCGTGGATGAAGTCCATGCCCCAGACCTGGTTGCGCCTGCGCGCCCTGCGGCGCACGATGCCGTTGGCTCCTGTGCCGATTCTCCTGCGTTTCCTGCGCCTTTGAGGCACCAGCAGGCCTTCGCTGCGCCACAGCCGCTTCATCAGGCGGGCGCCGACCTGCCAGCGCTCCTTGTGCAGCAGGTCCATCACGTACCGGCGTCCGCGACGTGGATTCTCCACCGCAAGGGCTCGCATCCGTGCCACCAGCATGTCCCGGTAGGGGTTCGCAGGCGCCTCGCGGCGCTGCGTGCTCCGGTGCTGGCCCACCACGCGGCATGCGCGCCGCTGGGAGACGTCCATCACCATGCTCACGTGAGTGATGGCCCGGCGCCTGCGCGCCGGGCTCAAAATTCCCCCTTGGCCACCTCTTTCAGGATCTGGATGTCCAGCTGCTGCTCGGCGACAAGGCGCTTGAGCCGCGAGTTCTCCTTCTCCAGCTCCTTCAGCCGCCGCACCGCATCGCGGTCCACCGCGCCGTACTCGGCTCGCCAGCGGTGCAGGGTCACCTCGCTCACGCCAAGGGAACGTGCCACCTCGGCGATGGGCACTCCCTTGGCCAGTGACTCGTCAGCCTGCCTGAGCTTCGCCACCACCTCCTCGGGACGGTGCCGCTTCCTGTTCGTCGAACGCTTC
>JBIIIL010000134.1:0-7122 GCA_044234825.1 Phycisphaerales bacterium | reverse complement strand
CTCCACACGATCCTCGTCGCCTGCGCGTCCCGCCGCTCCGCGCCCTTCGCCATCGGCGCGGCGATGACGCGCGCACTCGGTGCCCGCGCGGACGACATCACCTTGCGACGCGAGTCGTGGATCGGTGCCCTGCGGGCCTGCGCAGTGGCGATCGACCGGGCCGGGATCGATGCCGCGCTGGTCGAGCTCCTCGAGAGGCCGATGCCCGATGCGCGCTCCGGCGAGGATGCCGACCGATCGGCGATGGAGCTCCTGCTGGCGCAGCCTGGCGGCGAGCGTCATGCGGTGGACCTGCAGCACCTGCGCGAGCTGCTGGGCGAGGCGGAGCGCACGGGCACGCGCGGCGCGGCAGCGCTCGCGCAGTGGCTGAGGTCGGAGCGCGATGCGCTCGAGCGCGCAGGCGGGCGCGGCGGCGGCGACACGGCACGGCTTCGGACCCAGGCCACGAGGGATGCGGTGACGCTGCAGACGCTGCACTCGTCCAAGGGGCTCACCTACGACCTCGTCTGCCTCCCAACGGTGGCGCTCGGCAGTCGGCCAGCCAGGGAATCGGCCCTCGTGCGCACCACAGATGCGGCGGATGACGGCCATGCGATGCGGGTCATCGATCTGGGGTCGGAGCGCATGGCCGAGCGCATGCGTCTGCAGCAGGAGGAGCAGCGGCGCGAGCAGTTCCGGCTGCTGTACGTCGCGGTGACCCGGGCGCGCTACATCACCAGCGTGTGCATGCCGGTGGAGGCCGCTGCATCAGTGGCGCCGTCTGCGATCGAGGAGCTGCTGTCCCTGCAGGCGGACGCGGGCGGCGCCGCGATCGACGACCGGCTCGGGCAGCTGCGCGAGTGGTCGTCGCGATCGTCGCGGGTCCTTCGGCGCCTCGATCCCGCACTGGCCGCGACATCCGCATCCGCGCATGGCGATGCGCACGCCGGCGGCGCGGTCCGGATCATCGCGAGTGCGCCCGCATGGAGCGGCGCGCCCTGGACGCCGCCGGAGCTTGGCGAGATGGCGCACCTCGACCCTGTGCCGCGCTCGTGGGCCGATGGCGTCCGCGAGGTCAGCTTCACGTCGCTGTCGCGGGGTGCCGGTCACGCGGACCGCGTGATCGGCGAGGGTGCACCCGCTGCGGACGGCGATCGTGACGAGCGGGTCGATCCGGACCCCACGCGAGCGGAGATCGACGTCGAGCGGGGCGCCGATCCCGGGACCGTAGCGGGGACCAGCGCAGGACCTGTCGATGACGCGATCCGCAGGCTTGGCGTGCGCGGCGTCGATCTCGGGGTGGCGATGCATGCGGCGCTCGACACGGCATTCGGCGCGATCGCGCCGCGCGGGGACGGCGGCACGGCCGATGCGAGTGGTGGGGAGGGCTCGATGCGCGACCCCCTCGCCATGCGGATCCTCGCGGAATGCCGCGCCGTCGCCGGCGGCGATGCGCCCGATGCCATGTGGCGTGCCGCGCGCGACACGGCGTGCGCCCTCCGCGATGCGCTCCTCCAGCCGCTTGAGCACGGATGCCCTCCGGTGGTGGAGCTCGCAGCGCGCCATGATGCGGTGCTGCGCGAGATGCGGATCTCCATCCCGCTCGATCTGAAGCACGACGCGCTCGTGGACGCGTTCCGGCGGCATGGCGGCGACATCGGCGCGCGCGTGGCGCCGGCGCTCGCGCGCACATCGCCGGCACGCGTGCGCGGGCTGCTCAGCGGCATCATCGACATCGTGGCGTGCGCCGGCCCCGGCGCATGGCACGTCATCGACTGGAAGACCAACGACCTCGGCAGGGATCCCCGCGCGTACTCCGGGCGGGCCCTCGAGGATGCGGCCGCGAGCTCGCTCTATCCGGTGCAGGCTGCGCTCTACATGATGCTCCTGTCGAGGTGGCTCAGGCGCATCGGCGAGGATGGGCAGGTGGTCGCCTCGCACTACCTCTATGTGCGCGGCATGGATGCTCGCACGCCGGGCGTTGGCGTGTGGTCATGGTCCCCAGGCACGGCGCTGCTCGAGGCGATCGACGGTGCTGTGGGCGCGGCTGGCGGCACCGCGCAGGAGGAGGTGTGCGATGAGCGCTGATGCCTTCGGCCCCGGCCTTCTCCCGCCCGCGATCGTCCAGATGGCCCAGCGCATCGTGCGCCGCTGCGGGGAGCGCGCCGGCGAGGACTCCGAGTCGCTGGCTGCCGCGTGCGCGCTGGCGCTCCACCAGCTTTCGCAGGGCCACACGCGAGTCGACATGTCCGACTCGGGGCGCGTGCTTCTGGCGCCGCGCGAGTTCGCTCGGGGCGGGGACCGCATCGAGGTTCCGGTGCCCGTCCGCATCCGCGAGGCCGTCATCGGCGCGGCAGCGCGCGGCAGCGCGCTGGTGTCCCGGATGTCGCCTGCAGACGACATGCCGGCCATCAGCCCCCTGGTCATCGAGGGCGAGCGCCTCTCGCTCGCGCGCTGCCGGGACGACGAGCGGGCGCTCGCGCAGGCGCTGCGTCGGCGCGTCGCGGCGCGACCGGACGCGGAGTCGCGGCATGCCCTCGTGGAGCGGCTCATGTCGGAGCTGGGCGAGGCCGCGCTCGATGATGCGCAGCGGCATGCGGTGCTGTGCAGCGTGTCGCGGGGGCTCTCCGTGGTGACGGGGGGCCCAGGCACGGGCAAGACGACCGTCGCGGCGATGATCGCCGCGGCGCATGCGCTTGTGCAGGAGTCGTGCGGCATGCGGGCGTCGTTCAGGCTGCTCGCACCGACCGGCAAGGCAGCGAGCAGGCTCAGCGACTCGTTCGCGGCCGCAGCGTCGGCGCTTCCGGGACCGCGTGGCGCCGCGCTCCGCGGCTGCCGCGCGACCACCGTGCACGCCGCACTCCACGGCCGGGACGACGAGGGCCTGGACCACGCCACGATGGTCATCCTCGACGAGGCCTCGATGGTGGACCTGTCGCTCATGCGCCGCCTTGCGGATGCGGTGCCGGCGGGCGCCACGCTCGTCGCGCTTGGCGATCGCAACCAGCTTGCGTCCGTCGAGGCCGGCACCGTGCTCGCCGACATGACGGAGCCCGGATCCGCGATCGCCGACAGCGTGACGCACCTTCAGCGCTCACACCGCTTCGGCGGCGACTCGCCGATCGGCGTGCTGGCGCGCGCGGTGCTCGAGGGCGATGCGGACCGCGCGATCGCATGCCTCGCCGCCGCCGCGGAAGCGCCCGGCGCCGGTGGCGGCGGGGCGACCGGGGCCGAGCCGGCATCCGGTGTGCGACTCATCGACTGCCGAAGCGAACGCGAGATCATCCGGGCGACGATCGGGATCTTCCGGGCACGCGCATCGGACACCGCGATCCTGTGCGCGCACCGCCACGGCGCCACGGGCACGCTCGAGATCAACAGGCTCTGCGCGGAGGCGAGTGGCGCTCAGCTTTCGGATCCGCTCAGTGCCGTGCACTGGGATGGCCGGCCTGTCATCGTCACGGAGAACGACCGGGCGCTCGGTCTCATGAACGGGGACGTCGGGGTGATGCGGGCAGGCGCAGATGGCCGGCTTGAGGCAGTTTTTGCCGGAAGGCAGGGCGGGGTGCCCGCCGCAATCCTGCCTGCCACGGAGTCGGCCTACGCGCTGACGATCCACAAGTCGCAGGGATCGGAGTTCGACCATGTCGCCATCGTGCTCCCCGCGATGCCGTCGCCAATCCTGAGCCGGGAGCTGGTCTTCACCGGCATCACGCGGGCGAGGCGCTCCGTGACGGTGATTGGACCCCCTGACCGCGTGCGCGAGGCGATCGGAAGGCGGGTAGCGCGTGCATCCGGTCTGTCGGACCGCCTTCGCATCGGGTAGGAATCCGCGCATGACCCGACGCCGCTTCGTATCCGCGCCCCGCGCCCTTGGCGTGCGCAGATCGTCCCTCCTCTGCGCGCTCCTCGCATCGTGCGCCTGCGTGGCGTGCGACCCTGCGCCTCGTGCCGTGTCGCTCCCGCCGAGCCAGCGGTCGGGGCCCGCCCTCGGCTCGCCTGCGGCCGTCGGCGCCATCTCGCGCACGGAAGCTGTGGGCACATGGAGCCTCACGGACAGCGAGAACGAGCTCTTCAACGTGGTGCTCCAGCCCGATGGCGCCGCCGTCAGCACCTGGTGGAAGGGTGACGACGGCGCGAAGGGAGAGCGCGGTCGCTGGATGGTCGAGAGCGGCGTGCTTGTGGTGCGCTGGACGGACGGGTGGATTGACGCGGTGCGCCGCGGCCACTCGGGGTACGAGAAGTACTCGTACGGTCCCGGAGTGCCGCCGAACTCCACGCCCACAAGCTTTGGCCAGGCGGTGAAGGTCGAGGGCCCTGCGCAGCGCTACACCGGGGTGTGGACGGTGCCCGGCGTGACGGCTGGCTCGCGCCTCGAGCTCTTCGTGGCGCTGCGCTCCGATGGCGGTGCGATGAAGGCGAGCGACGGCGTGCGCGCGGGGACATGGCGCATCGAAGGGGACCGTTGCGACATCGCATGGGCCGATGGATGGCTCACCGTGATCGAGCCCTTGGAGGACGGCACCTTCTTCAGCAAGAGCTGGAAGCCCGGCACGCCTGCCGAGGCGATGCCGACAGGATCAGGGCCGGCCAGCCGCGTCGAGCGCTGAACGACGGCGACGCGAGCGGGCCGCGAGCTCCGCGCACGGCACGGATCCGCCCGGGCCGCCTCACCAGTTCGGTCCGAAGCCCGGCATGTTTCCCATCGCGGGGAAGTCGGGATCGGTGACCGTCGGGTCCTCGTTGGACCGGTCGGCAAGGCTTGTGCCGAGGATCTGCGCCTGCTCGCCGCCAACGCCCCAGTAGTTCTGGCGCTGTCCTCCAGCGACGGCCGCGAAGCGATCGTTCGAGTCGCCCTCGACGTTCACGCTGCGCTCCGTGCCGCAGCCGCCCAGGGCTGCCGCGGCGGCGATCGCGAGCATGTTCAGGGAGAGGCGTGCGAGGGAACCGCGGCTCATGGCGTAGAGGGTAGCGGAGCCCGCGAGGGCTGGCGTCCGGAGCCTCCGGCGCCGCGCTCAGGCAGCGGGCGCGACGCGAGCATCGCGCAGACGTCGTCCAGCGGCACGGGGCCGAGGTCCCAGCAGTCGACGCCCACGTCGCACGAGCGGCCCTCCTCGCACGCGGCGCCGTGCGCGTGGCCGTAGAGGTGCAGCGCGCCGTTCCACATGCCCTGCCACGATCGCATCGGGTAGTGGCAGCACACGATCCGATCCTCGCTGCCCTTCCAGCCGCGGAACGAGAGGATGTCGTGCACGGCATCGAACAGCCGCTCGAAGCTGCGCTTGGCCGGGTCGTGGTTCCCGCGCACCAGCTCCACGCTCCTGCAACGGATGCGCTCGCGCAGCGAGCGTGCGCGCTCCACGCTCGCCTTGCCTTCCTTGCCGGACCAGCGCATGGGGCCCATGAAGTCGCCCAGGTGAATCAGCCTGTCGCGCCGCCCCACGCGGGCGTTGATGCGGTCGATCAGCAGGTCGTCCATCTCGGCGCAGTCGCGCACGGGCCTCGAGAACAGGCCGATCGCCTCCTCATGACCGAAGTGCGTGTCTGCGGTGACCCATGCCTGCGCTGCCACGGCCCGATCCTATGCGGCATCTCCGGCGCCCCGGCATCTCGGGCGCGGCGCGCCCCGCTACGCGGAGGCCGAGCGATGGCTCGACAGCGTGCGCTCGAGGTGGTGCGCGACACCCTCGGCGATCGCGCGCTTGCCCTCAAGCCGCTCGGGATCCCGACCGGGCGCCGCAAGCCACGCGATGTGGCGCGCAGTGCCGTGCTCGCGCGCCACGTAGTCCTCGCTATGGTTGGCGACGCACGCGCCGTGGCGGGAGGCGCGCTCGGACGCCGTGGCCATCAGTGCGGCATGCTCGACGCCCGACTCGAGCTTGAATCCAACGATGTGCAGGCCGGGGCGATCGGCGCGCAGCTCGTCGATGACCTTCGCGGTCGGACGCAGGGTGACGCTCCAGTCGCCCTCGGAGCGGCGCTTGCCCGACGCGACCTCGGTTGGCTCGAAGTCCGCGACAGCCGCCGCAAGCACCGCGCCATCGTGCGGCTGCTGGTCAAGGATGCGCTTCACAAGATCGCGGTAGGCGCGGATGTCGCTCACGCGCCACGCGCACAGCCACGACGGCGGATCGATCGCGCCCCCGCCGAGCACAAGGCTCACGTCAGCGCCGCGCAGCGACAGGTCGGTCGCGATCGCGATCGCCGTCGATCCGGACGACATCGCGGAGATGGCGCGCACATCGTCGAGCCGGGCTGGCACCGGTCCGCCCGTCACGAGTATCCGCCGTCCGCGAAGCGGCGAGGTGCTCACCGCGCGGCACACCGCGGCCACGATCGGGCCGTCGTCGGGCAGGTTGTGCTTGCCGTTCTCCTCGCGGGGCGGCACCACGATGACGCCGAGCCGCTGGAGCCGCTGCAGGCTCTCCGTGAGGATGTGCGTGTGCATCGACCCATGCATGGTGGGGCATGCGAGGATCTTCGTCTGCCCGCGCTCGAGCCGGCCAAGCGCAGAGGCAAGCGTGGCGGTCACGACGCCGTCGGCGATGCCGCAGGCCATCTTGTTGATGGTGTTGTAGGTCGCCGGCGCGACGAGGTACGCGTCGAACCGGAGCCCATCGCCGAGGTGCTCTGCCCGCGGCGAGAGTCGAGTCACCACAGGATTGTCGGACGCCCACGCGAGCGTGTCCTCGGTGACGTACCGGAGCGCCTCGTCGCTGAGCAGGCAGGTGACCGACGCGCCCTGGCGGCGCAGGCTCCGCGCGAGCATCGGCGCCTTCATCGCCGCGATGCCGCCCGTGACGAGCAGCGCGACGCTGCGGCCCGCAAGGTGCGTGCCCTCGATGGCCACGTCGTGGTCGCCAAGCGGTGACTCCGGGGGCGGCGCTGGATTCCAGGTGCTCATGGCGGCGTCCGATGCTAGGTCGCCGTCGGTCCCTGATCGGACCATCTGAGGGAGAGCGTGCCTTCGCCAGCCAGGAAACGCTCGATCCAGTCGCCGAGCGCCTCGCGCCGCCAGTCGTCGGCCGTGAAGAGCGGCGCGTCGGATCCGCCCTTGCGCGCGACGTACCAGCGCGACAGCTCCGTGCGCGTGAGAAGGATGCCCGGCGCCACGCCCATGGCGATGCAGCGCATCATCACCAC
>JBIIIL010000013.1:0-23569 GCA_044234825.1 Phycisphaerales bacterium | reverse complement strand
GCTGTGCATCCCGACGGTGTTCGTGTCGTGGACGGGCGAGGCGCTCGACAAGAAGACGCCCCTGCTGCGGGCGATCCATGCGGTGACCACGCAGGCCATGCGCGTGCTGCGCATCTTCGGCACCGATGCGGGAGTCTCGAGCATCTACTCCACGCTCGGCTGCGAGCAGGAGTACTTCCTGGTCGACCGCGAGCTCTTCCACGAGAGGCTCGACCTGACCGTGTGCGGCCGAACCCTCGTGGGCGCGGCGCCCCCGAAGGGCCAGCAGCTCGAGGACCACTACTTCGGCGCCATCCCCGACCGCGTGCTCGCCTTCATGGCCGATGCGGAGCGCCGGCTGTTCGAGCTTGGCGTGCCGGTGAAGACCCGCCACAACGAGGTCGCGCCGGGCCAGTACGAGATCGCGCCGACCTTCGAGAACGCCAACGTCGCCGTGGACCACCAGATGCTCACGATGCAGGTGCTCCGCCAGACGGCGCGCGCGCACGGCTTCGAGTGCCTGCTGCACGAGAAGCCCTTCGCCAAGGTCAACGGCTCCGGCAAGCACATCAACTGGTCGCTGTCGACCGACACCGGCGCCAACCTGCTCGATCCGCGCGACGAGACGCACACCAACATGCAGTTCCTGGTGTTCCTCTGCGCGGCGATCCGCGCCGTGGACGTGCACGCCGGCCTGCTGCGCGCATCCATCGCGAGCGCGCACAACGACCATCGCCTCGGCGCGAACGAGGCGCCGCCGGCCATCATGAGCGTCTACCTCGGCGACATGCTGACCGACATCCTCGACCAGCTCGAGCAGGGCAAGCCGCGCTCGACGGCCAAGGGCGGCGCGCTTGACCTCGGCGCACGCAGCGTGCCGTCGATCCCGCGCCATGCGAGCGACCGCAACCGCACGAGCCCCTTTGCGTTCACCGGCAACAAGTTCGAGTTCCGCGCCGTGGGCGCATCCCAGGCGGTCGCGTGGCCGAGCACCGTGCTCAACACGATCGTCGCCGAGAGCCTCGACGTGATCGCCACGGAGCTCGAGAAGCGCCTGACGGAGCGCCCGACCGCCGAGCAGCTCGAGCAGGCGGTGCGCTCGGTGCTGCAGGATGTCGTCAAGAAGCACCGCCGCGTGTGCTTCGACGGCAACGGGTACAGCGCCGCGTGGCACAAGGAGGCCGCCAAGCGCGGGTTGCCCAACTTCCCGTCCACGGCTGAGGCGCTGAAGGAGCTGGTCACCAAGAGGACCGAGACCCTCTTCGCGTCCTACGGCGTGCTCACGCCGCGCGAGCTTCATGCGCGCCACGAGATCCAGCTCGAGCAGTACTGCAAGATCGTGCAGATCGAGGGACGCACCCTCTCGACGATGGTGCACACCCAGATCCTCCCCGCCGCCATGCGCGCGCAAGGGGAGCTCGCCGAGATCTGCGTGGCCACCGAGAAGGCCGGCACGCGGGTACCCGATGCGAAGGCCGCGCTGCGGACCGTGGCTGGCCACGCGAAGGCGCTCCGCACGGCGCTGGCTGCCCTCGACGGCGCGCTCGCGCGCGACGTTCCCGACCTGGAGAAGCGGATGCAGCACTGCCGGATGGCCGTGCTCGGGGCGATCGAGAGGGTCCGGACTGCATCTGACGAGCTGGAGCGGCACGTGCCTGCGGACATCTGGCCCCTGCCGACCTACGCGCAGATGCTGCTGATGCGCTGATCGGCACAGCCGGACTGCTCCCGAATGGCGTCGGCGCCCGGCGGTGCCCCCGCACCGTCCCTATACTTGCGGGCTCGCTTTTTGGAGCCCCCAGCATGAGCACAGCCACTGCAGACGCCACCCGCATCTCCGTCAGCGACGCGGGTCCCGCCGCCAAGCGCATCGACATCACCGTGCCCTCAGCCTCCGTGGACGGGCACGTCTCCACGGCGCTCTCCGGTCTTCAGCGAGACGCTGCGGTGCCGGGCTTCCGCAAGGGCAAGGTCCCTGCGTCCCTGCTGCGACGCAAGTTCGGCAGCGCGCTGCTGAATGACGTGCGCCAGCGCCTCATCGCCGAGAGCTACCAGAAGGCGATTGAGGACAACAAGATCCGTCCGATCTCCCCGCCGGAAATGGCGCCAGGCACCACCGAGCCCGAGGTGGTCGAGGGCAAGGACTTCGCGTTCTCCGTCGTCGTGGAGGTGATGCCGACGTTTGACCTGCCGGCCTGGGAGGGCATGGCGATCAAGCGGCCCGTCATCGAGATCACGGACACCCATGTCGAGGAGGAGATCAAGCGCCTCTCCTACCGGTTCGGCGCGCCGTCGGCGATCGACGGTCCCTTTGAGCCGCTGGACCGCATGGTGGGCAAGGCCACCGTCCGGGTCGCGGGCTCCGATGCAGTGCAGTTCGAGACCGAGCAGGCTCTGGCCGTGGTGCCCGCCGTGGAGGATGCCGGCAAGGGTCCGTTCCTGGGGCTGCTGGTCGAGGGGCTCGACGCGACCCTCAAGGGCAAGAAGGTCGGCGACACGGTCGTGATCACGATGACCGGTCCGGAGGGCCACGAGATCGAGGCGATCCGGGGCGCTGAGCTCGCGGTGACCTTCGAGATCCGCCAGGCAGAGCGCATCGCGCCCGCATCGCGCGAGACGCTCGCCACGCAGCTTGGATGCGAGAGCGATGATGTGCTCAAGGACAGCGTGAAGTCGCTGCTCGAGCGCCGCCGCGACGACGAGCAGCGCTCGGCGATGCGCGACCAGGTCTTCGAGCAGCTGGCCGCTGGGGTGAACTTCGACCTGCCCGTCAAGCTCAGCGAGTCGCAGGTCGCGCGCGACCTCGAGCGCCAGCGCCTCGAGATGCTCTACCGCGGCACCGATCCGCAGGTGGTCGAGCGCCGCATGGCTGAGGTGCGCGCATCGAGCGCGGACGAGTCGCGCCGCAGGCTCAAGCTCTTCTTCGTGCTCGCGCGCCTCGCCGAGCAGCTCGGCGTCGAGGCGACCGATGCAGAGGTCAACGGCCGCATCGCGATGATTGCGCGCCAGCGCGGCACGCGTCCTGCGGAGCTTCGCGCGGAGCTCGAAAAGACCGGCCGGCTCAGCGAGCTCGCGCTGCAGATCCGCGAGCACAAGGCTGCGGACCGCGTCATCGCGAAGGCGGCGATCGCCGACATCCCCGCCGACGAGTGGAATGCGCAGCTTGAGGCCAAGGGTGGCGCCGGCGCCAAGGGCAGCGCGACCGGATCCAAGCGCAAGTCGGCGAAGTGACGCGTGACGGCGCCTGCCGCCGAGCCGCTGTCCCACTTTGCCCGCATCGCGCCGGTGCTCGGGCTGCTCGTGCTGTTTGTCATCGTGGGCGCGGTGGCGCTGCTGCTCATCAAGCGCTGGTGGAAGCGCGAGGGTGACTCTCCAGCGGGGTTCACGCTCGGCGACCTGCGCGCGATGCGCGACTCGGGCGAGATATCGGTCGCGGAGTACGAGCGCGCGAAGGAGCAGATGGTGCGCAAGGTGCGAAGCCAGCCCGCTTCAAGCAAAGCGGTGAAGGGACCGCGGGGCACGACCCGATAGACTCGGTCCGATGCCGTCCGACGTGCCGCCGTCCAGCCCTGTCCCGCAAGCCTCCGGAGGTCCCGCCCGTCGCGGCGGACGCAGCGATGGCGGTGGCGGAGGCGGTCCCTCCGGTCCAGGCGGAGATGGCGGCGCAGGTCCCGGCGGCGGGTCCGGCGGCGGATTCCGCGGACGGCGCATCACCACCTGCAGCTTCTGCGGCAAGACGAGCCGGGAGGTCGGGCCGATGGTCGAGGGCCCCAACGATGTCTACATCTGCGGCACGTGCACCGACCTCTGCCAGAACATCTTCAAGCAGGAGAAGCGGCGCGTCACCGGAAGCGCCCCGCTCTTCTCGCAGATCCCGACGCCGCGGCACGTGGCCGAGTACCTCGACCAGTACGTGATCGGACAGGTCGCTGCCAAGAAGGCCCTCGCGGTCGCGGTGCACAACCACTACAAGCGGCTGACGCAGGTCGACAGCGCGGATGCGCCGGTCGAGCTTGACAAGAGCAACGTGCTGCTCGTGGGGCCCACCGGCACGGGCAAGACGCTGCTCGCGCGCACGCTCGCGCGGATGCTCAACGTGCCCTTCGCGATCGGCGATGCGACGACCCTCACGGAGGCTGGGTACGTCGGCGAGGATGTCGAGAACCTGCTGCTGAAGCTGCTGCAGGCCGCGGACTTCGACCTTGAGGCCGCGCAGAAGGGCATCATCTACATCGACGAGATCGACAAGATCGGCAAGACCGGCGGCAACGTGTCGATCACGCGCGACGTCTCCGGCGAGGGCGTGCAGCAGTCGCTGCTGAAGATGCTCGAGGGGACCGTGGCCAACGTGCCCCCGCAGGGCGGGCGCAAGCACCCCGAGCAGCAGTACATCCAGATGGACACGACCAACATCCTGTTCATCTGCGGCGGCAGCTTCGTGGGCCTCGACGACATCATCCGCAAGCGCATCGGCAAGAGGCGCATCGGATTCACGAGCGCGGAGTCCCAGTCGATGCCGCGCGCGGACGAGGTGGCCTCGCTGCTGGCGCAGGTGCAGCCGGAGGACCTGCTCGAGTTCGGCATGATTCCCGAGCTGATCGGCCGCCTGCCCGTGTGCTGCCCGCTGATGCCGCTTGACCGTGCGGCGCTGGTGCGGATCCTGCTCGAGCCCAAGAACGCGCTCGTGCGGCAGTACCAGCACCTGTTCCGCCTCGAGGGCGCCTCGCTCGAGTTCACGCCCGAGGCGCTCGACGCGATCTGCGAGAAGGCGCTCGCGCGCGAGACGGGTGCGCGCGCGCTGCGCGCCGTGATGGACGAGCTGATGCTCGACCTGATGTACCAGCTCCCCGAGCTCGACAACGGAAACACCACCTACGTGGTCGACGCCGCGGCCGTGCAGCAGGGACGTGCGCTTCCCGAGATGGCGCGGCGGCGCAACCGCGAGTCGGCGTGAGCGCCGGGCGACACGACTGGTCGACGGTCGAGGCGACCGCAGCTCAGTTCGGACGCGCCGATCCCGGCCGTGCGCAACCTGACCGAACGGCTCGCATGCAGGCCTTCGTGGACTGCGCGTGGGATGCGCTGGCGCCCTCGGGCGTGTCCTGGATCGGTTTCTACCTGGACGTGCCGGGTGCACCCGACGGCGAGAGGTTGGTGCTCGGGCCAAGGCGTGACACGCCGGCCTGCTCGCCAATCGGGCTCCACGGCGCTTGCGGCCAGTGCCTCGTGTCCGGCATGCCGCTCGTCGTGCACGACGTGCGAGAACTTGGCGCGAACTACATCGCGTGCGATCCCCGGGACCGCAGCGAGCTCGTGGTGCCCTGCCGGCTCGGGGGCGCCGTATGGGGAGTTCTGGACGTGGACAGCCACGCGGTCGGCTGCTTCGCAGACGCCGATCAGGTGGCCGCGGCACGTGCGCTGCGCGCATGGGGCTTGTCGACTTAGGCCCGCCGAGTCGCGGCGAGCCCAGTCACGGCGGCGACTGCTCGACTGGTCCGGTAATGACCATTCGGGTGAAATCGCTTGCGCGACGCCGCGGAACTGCCTAACCTCCCCGATTCCCCCTTTCCACGAGGAACTGCCATGCCGCGCGTGTGCCACATCACTGGAGCCAAGACCCGTTCAGGCCACAAGATCACCCGCCGCGGCAAGGCGAAGTACCTCGGCGGCGTCGGCATCAAGACGACGAGCGTGACCAAGCGCACGTTCAAGCCCAATCTGCAGCGCGTGGACGCTGTGGTGGACGGCTCGCCCAAGCGCATCCTGGTCACGGCGCGCGCCATCAAGCGGGGCATGATCCAGAAGCCCACGCGACGCAAGTACGTGTACACGCGTCCCTTGAAGGCGTCCGGCACGGCCTGAGTTGGCCGTTTTCGAGATCAATCCAGAGCGCCCCTGTCAAGGGGTTTGTGCGTCAATCTCGTCAAAAATTGATTGACGGAATTGAACATCGGTCTATAGTTCTTTCGGTCGCAGGTCACCCAACCCCGGCATGTCCTCACTCAAGCGCCACGGCTGGCGACGCAGGACTCGGGCCTTCCTCAAGGGACTTGCCTGCGCGATTGCCGGCGTGCCGGTGACATAACGACTGTTCCTCCGCCGCACCCGCGGCGTGGACTGTGCGAGTGGTGATCGCCCAACGGATTCTGAGACCCAGATGTCCGTATCCCCACCTGCCTGATGCCCGGTTCCTTGGTGGACCTGGGGCGCAGGAAGGTCGAGAGCGAAGGGGCGCACGCTGCGCGGGTTCCAGAGACGGTCGAGAGAGGGGTTGCGTTTCCCGAGGCGTTTCGCCGTCCTGCGAGAGGACGGCGGTTGGGCTTTTGGATCTGCATCCCCGGTGTGTTGCGTATGTGTTCCTTTGGGCCCTTGCCCAGCGTTGCGTGTCCCCTGCCCGATTCTCCATTCGAGTCCTGCGCCAATCGTGAACCCCACTGCCGGTCCATCTGATCGAGACCGCGTCCTGGACGCGACGGACATCGTCGCGCTCATCGGGGAGTCGGTGCAGCTGCGCCCGAAGGGTCGCGAGCATGTGGGGCTTTGCCCGTTCCACAGCGATCGCACGCCATCGCTAGCCGTGGTGTCGCACAAGGGGTCGGGCTTCTACAAGTGCTTCGCGTGCGGCGCGGCCGGGAACGCGATCGACTTCATGATCAACTACCACCGGATGGACTTTCCGGAGGCGCTGCGGCACCTGGCCCAGCGCGCCGGGATCGAGCTCCGGTCGGTCCCCCGGTCGGTGCCGGGCACCGAGGAGCGGGCGGACTCGCCCTCCTCCCTGCGTCGCGCCAACGAGGCTGCGCAGCGCTTCTTCCGGCGGTCGCTTGATGCGGAGGCGGGCGCAGTCGCGCGCGAGATCATCGCGGCGCGCGGCATCTCGTCGGAGATGGCCGAGCGATTCGGGCTTGGCGCGGCACCGGCTGGCGGCGATGCGCTGGTGCAGTACGTGGATCGCCTGGCGCGCCACTCCGCAGCGGGCAGCGGCCGCGACGCGGCGAGCAGGACGGGCTCGCGCGATGGGGCGCGCGGCGCCGACGATCACCCTGCAGACGAAGCCACCGTGCGCGGCGCGTTCGAGGCGGCCGGACTCGTGCGACACCGGGGCGGGCATCTCGTGGACGGGTTCCGCAACCGCATCACGTTCCCGATCTGCGACGAGCTCGGCCGCGTCATTGCGTTCGGTGCGCGCAAGATCGACCCCGAGGACGAGCCCAAGTACCTCAACAGCCCCGAAAGCGCCGTCTTCCACAAGTCGCGTGCGCTGTACGCGCTGCACATGGCCAAGCGCGCGATCGTGGACAGCCGGACGGCGATCATCGTCGAGGGCTACACCGATGTCATCGCGTGCCATGCTGCCGGCCTCACGAACGTGGTGGCCACGCTCGGCACCTCGCTCACTCGTGACCACGCGCGCGTGCTCCAGCGCCTGTGCGACACGGTGGTGCTGCTCTTCGACGGCGACGAGGCGGGACAGCGCGCCGCGGACCGTGCGCTCGAGGTCTTCTTCAGCGCCACGATCGACGTGCGGATCTGCACGCTGCCGGACGCGCTCGACCCCGACGAGCTGCTGCACCAGCCCGGCGGCGCGGAGCGATTCCGCGCCGCCATCGATGGATCGGTGGACGCCTTGGCGCACCTGGTGTCGCGGTTCTCCGCGGCGCTCGCCGAGCGCGAGGGCGTGACGCCGCGCCAGCGTGCGATCGAGGCGATGCTTCAGCGCCTCGCCGCGATGGGTCTTGGCGAGCTCGCGCCGCTGCGCCGGCGCCTTGTGCTCGAGGCGATCGCGCGAGCCGCGGGCCTGCCGCTTGCGGAGATCGAGCGCGCTGTGCCTGTGGTGCGTGCCCGCCGCCCGGACGCAGAGGACTCTCGCGACGCGGATGGCGGCGAGGTCACGAACCGCGCTGGCGCGGAGGCTGCTTCGGCCACCCGCGAGCCGACCCGCGCGAATCGGCCAGCGGTGACGTTGCCGCGGGCGATGGTGGAGGCCGAGCGCACGCTCGTGGGCCTGCTCCTGGCATGGCCCGAGTGCGCGCGCACGCAGGCGGTGTCGGCCGAGGGTGATGCGCTCCCGGTCACCGAGCTCTTCGGCCCCGATGCGATGCAGGACGCGGCGACCGCCGCCGTGTGGCACGCCATCCATGCGCGGCTTGACGAGGGCGGCGCCCTCTCGATCGCCGAGGCGATCGCGCTCTGCCCCGATGCGGACTCCAAGCGCGCGGCCACCGAGCTCGTGTCGCTCGGCCAGGCCAGATGCCCGGCGGCCGCCGATGCGCCTTCGCGCGTGTCGGATGCGGCGCGGGACCTCGACCGGATCCGCATGCGGTCGTCGGCGCCCGAGCACGCTCCCGCGTCCACGCCGGAGCAGCTCGCCGCGCGACTCCAGTCCATCCGCCAGGGCGGTCCCCGCGCTGGCCTCATCCGCCGTACGGCAAGGAGCGGTGCGTGATGCGTTCCCCGGCCTGCCACACCGTCATGTCCCCATGTTTCCCAGCAGCAGCCGACCTTGCGTCGGCAAAGGAGCTTCACCAGTGAGCGCCGTCATCGAAGAGTTCCGTCCTGTCCTCCGAGAGCTTGTCGAGCTGGGCACCCAGCGAGGCTGGATCGCCTACGAGGAGCTCAACATCTGCCTGCCGGATGACCATGTCGACGCCTACAAGATCGACGAGCTGATGGCGCTGTTCGAGCAGCGCAACATCCGTCTCGTCGACCTGCCGGAGGTGCGCCGCAACGGGTGGTCGATGATCGACCGCCCGCTCGAGACCGACCTGCGCTTCCAGCGCGACGACGAGAAGCGCCCGTCGCGCCGCGCCCAGGAGGTGCCTGGCGAGGGCTCGCCGCTCATGGGCAACGGCATCGTGCGCGCGCCACGGCCGCTGGTGGGCGCTGCCGCTGCTGCTGCGGCCGCCGCCCGCGCGCGCCGCGGAGAGGCCGCAGCGAGCCCCGAAGAGGCCGCAGTCCTCGAGGCTCTCGAGGGTCCGGACCTCGACGACGACGCGCTGGACGAGGAGACGCAGGCTGCCGTCGAGCAGGCGATCGCCGAGCCGGGCTCCAAGCGCATCGACGACCCGATCCGCATGTACCTCACGCAGATGGGCACGATCCCGCTGCTCACGCGCGAGGAGGAGATCCGCCTGGCCAAGAAGATCGAGATGAGCCGGCACATCTTCCGCCGCATGGTGCTCGAGAGCGACTACGCCGCCGCGCAGGCCGTGGACATCCTCCGCCAGGTGCACGAGGGGTCCCTGCCCTTCGACCGCACGATGCGCATCTCGACGGCCGAGAGCAACGCGAAGGACAAGATCGCGCTGCGCATCCCCTACAACACCGACACGGTCCGCCGCAAGCTCGAGCAGAACCAGGAGCTGTGGCGGTCGGTCGAGGCGCTCGACCCCGCGGACGCCAAGCGCGTCGATGCGGTGGCGCAGATGCGCAAGAACCGGCGCATCGTGGCCACGCTGCTCGAGGAGTGCAACCTCCGCACGGGCAAGATCCAGCCGCTGATGCGCAAGCTGCAGTCGATCGGGCGCAAGATCCAGGAGCTGCAGCGGATGATCGCCAAGGCCGAGAAGCACCCCGAGCGCTACGACGCCGACGACACGCAGGTCATGCGCGAGGAGCTCGACGGCCTGCGCGCGCTGGTGCTCGAGGAGCCCGGCGAGCTCGTGGCGCGCGTGCGCCAGCTCAGCCGCATCTTCGCCGAGTACGAGCAGGCCAAGCGCGACCTCTCGGGCGGCAACCTGCGCCTGGTGGTGTCGATCGCCAAGAAGTACCGCAACCGCGGGCTCCCCTTCCTGGACATCATCCAGGAGGGCAACACCGGCCTGATGCGCGCCGTCGACAAGTACGAGTACAAGCGCGGCTACAAGTTCTCGACGTACGCCACGTGGTGGATCCGCCAGGCCATCACGCGCGCGATCGCGGACCACGCCCGCACGATCCGCGTGCCGGTGCACATGATCGAGACGATGTCCAAGCTGCGCAACATCCAGAAGAACCTCACGCAGGAGCTCGGCCGCGAGCCCACCGTCGAGGAGATCGCCAACCGCGCCAAGATGCAGGTCGAGGAGGTCCGCCGCGTGATGAAGGTCGCGCGCCACCCGATCTCGCTCGACCGCCCGGTCGGCGAGAGCGAGGACTCGCACTTCGGCGACTTCATCGAGGACGAGAGCCAGGAGGCCCCGAGCCAGAGCGCGTCCAACGACATGCTCCGCGCGCGGATCGCCGACGTGCTCAAGACGCTCACCTACCGCGAGCGCGAGATCCTCAAGCTGCGCTACGGCATCGGCGACGGGTACACCTACACCCTCGAGGAGGTCGGCCGCATCTTCAAGGTCACGCGCGAGCGCGTGCGCCAGGTCGAGAGCAAGGCGCTTCGCAAGCTGCAGCACCCGGTTCGCAAGGGCCGGCTCTCCAGCTTCATGCAGGGCGAGGCAGGCGCCGAGGCCGATGGCGTGCTCGACGACCTCGGCGACGACATGATCGACGACGAGGGCTTCGGCGACTCCGAGGAGTGAGCGTCAGCAGGCGTCGCAGCGGTACGTCCAGCTGACGTACTCCTCGACGCCCCACCTGCCGCCTTCGCGGCCGAAGCCGCTCCATCCGCACCCGCCGAAGGGCGCGTAGGCGTCGCTCACGACGCCCACGTTGCCGCCGACGATGCCGCACCGCAGCGCCGCGCCCACGCGCTCGAGGGCGGCCGGGTCGCGCGTCATCACGTAGGCGGCAAGCCCCCACGGCGTCGCGTTCGCGAGTGCGATGGCCTCTTCCGTGGAGTCGACGCGCGCGATCGGCGCGAGCGGACCGAAGGTCTCCTCCCGGAACGGCAGGCAGTCGTGCCGGACCCCTGCGATGACCGTCGGCGCGACGAAGCGGTCGAGGCAACCCGGGACCTTCACGCGCGTGCCGCCGCACAGCAGCGTGCCACCGCCTGCGATCGCATCGGCGATGTGCCGCTCGACCTTGGTCAACGCGCCATCATGGATCAGCGGGCCGATCCTGGTCGCAGGATCGCTTCCTCGACCGACCGCGAGCGCCGCAGCGGCAGCCGAAAGCCGCTGCGCGAAGGCATCGTGGACGCTCGAGTGCACGATGAACCTGTTCGGGCAGATGCACGTCTGGCCAGCGACGCGGAACTTGCCGGCCATGGCTGCGGCCACCGCGGCGTCGATGTCCGCATCCGCGAGCACGATGAACGCCGCGTGCCCCCCAAGCTCGAGGCCCAGCCTCACGATGTGCTGCGCCGCAGCGCGCATCAGGATCCGCCCGGTCTCGGTGCTGCCCGTGAACGACAGCTTGCGCATGCGGCCATCGGCGAACCACGCTCCCGAGATGCTCGCAGCATCGCCTGTGACGATGTTGACGCAGCCTTCGGGCAGCCCCGCGTCCGCAAGCAGCGCCGCGAAGGCGATCGCCGAGAGCGGGGTGAGCTCGGACGGCTTGGCCACCTGCGTGCAGCCCGCGGCAAGCGCCGGCGCCGTCTTGCGCGCCATCATGGCCAGCGGGAAGTTCCACGGCGTGATGGCGCCCACGACGCCCACAGGGTCGGGGATGGCGCGGAGGCGGCGGTCTGCCCGCCGGGCGCGGATCGTCTCCTCGTGCAGGCGTTCAGACTCGTCGGCAGCCGAGGCCAGGTAGTCGGCGCTGTAGTCAACCTCGCCGCGCGCCTCGTCGAGGGGCTTGCCATTCTCCGCCGTGATGATCGCCGCAAGCCGCTCACGCGACTGGCGCATGAGCGCCTCCGCGCGGCGCAATGTGGCTGCGCGCTGCGCGGGCTTCACGGCCCGCCAGGCCGGCAGCGCGGCAGACGCTCGGTCGAGCGCATCAATGGCCTCGCGGGCGCCTCCCGCCGGCACCCTGCCGATCACCTCGCCGGTGGCTGGATCGCGGACATCGATCATGCGCGCCAAGGCTACGTGGCGCGTCGACGGTCCCGCCTGCGCGCGCCGCCCATCCTGCGCATGACCTGCCGCAGGATGCCCGTCGCGAGCGCCTACCATCACCGCATGGCCAAGGCAGTCGCCGATCCAGCTGAACTCCGGAGGTTTGCGCAGGACCTGCGCAAGCTCAATGCCGATCTCCAGGCGGGGCTTTCGACCGTGTCGGTCCGGCTCAACGGCCTCTCGCAGACCTGGCGAGACCAGGAGCACGCCAAGTTCGTCGAGGAGTTCGAGCAGACGGTCAAGGTGCTGCAGCGGTTCATCAAGGCCAGCGAGTCGCACGTGCCGTTCCTGCTCCGCAAGGCGGACCGCATCGACGAGTACCTCAACCAGAAGTGACGGCCGCGCGGTGGACTCCAAGGCGAACGTCCGCGACATCGACAGCCTGATGCGGGCGAAGGCGGTCTTCGCGAAGGCGCGCACCGAGCTGCTGCAGGCGGTGTCCGAGGCGGTGTCGCATGCCGAGTCGATCGACGCGTGGGTCGAGCGCGACGGTCCGCTGCGGTGGGAGTCGGAGCGGCGCCGCGCGTCCGAGGCGCTCGCCGCCGCCA
This sequence comes from Phycisphaerales bacterium, assembly GCA_044234825.1. GTDB lineage: Bacteria > Planctomycetota > Phycisphaerae > Phycisphaerales > SM1A02 > ZLKRG44. The sequence goes on along the minus strand of JBIIIL010000013.1, from coordinate 11,103 downwards.
AGAGCGCGCTGTACCGCAAGGAGATGACTCCCGCGATCGACGGCGGCAAGGTGTCGGTGGTGGACGAGCGCAAGGCGGTGCAGCGCGCCAAGGCGAAGCTTGACCGCATCGAGGAGGTGCTGCGGCGGCTGCGCAGCCTGAGGGCGGAGGTCACGCGGGAGGTTGGATTGCTCAAGGCTGGTCTCGGGCCCCTCGGCGCCTGGATCGACTACGACTCCGTGGAGGCGCAGGCGGTGATCACCCGCATGGCGGAGGCGCTTGACCGGTACCGAGGCGACGAGATCGACATCGCGTCGGCCGCGCGCGCGCGAGGCGATGCGCCGCGACCGCCCCTCGCGGCCGGGGATGCCGAGGGCCTCATCGACGTGCCGCCGGACGTGCCGCCGTCCGATGGCGATGGCGCCGCGCCCGCGCCGGGGGCGCGGCCATGAGTCTTGCGTCCTCGCGCGTGAAGATGCAGGAGAGCCTGCGCGAGCTCCGGCTCGGATGGGCCGATGTGCGCCGCGACTGGAACGATGCCGCGGCGCAGTCGGTGGAGCGGGACCGGATCGATCCGCTCGAGGACCGCATCCGGGCTGCCTTGCTTGCGGTCGAGCGGATGGAGCAGTTCGTGCACGTTGTTCAGCGCGAGACGCGCGACCTGTAGCGCAGTTCGCCTGCGGCACTGGGCTCGTACACTCGCCACGTGCACTCCGACGGCTCGAGCGCGCCTGATGCGAGCATTGCCGCGACGGCTGACAGCGCGTACGAGGGACTCGTGGCCGCTGCAGCGGCGCTTGATGTCACGCTCGGCGAGATGGCGCGCCACGCGACGGAGCTCCCGGAGCGGGAGCGTGCCCGGCACGCGCAGGCAGCGAGGCAGATTCGCGAGCAGCGCGACCGGTCTCTCCGTGAGGCCATCGAGCGAAGGGATGCGCGCATCGGGTCGGCGCAGGGCCGGCATGCGCGGCACAGCGACCGCATGCGGGAGCAGCACCGCGAGGCGGTCGGAAAGGTGCAGGACCTTGCCGAGAGCCAGCTCGAGGAGGCGAGATCGCAGCTCGAGCGGGCGCTCTGGATGGCCGAGACCATCTACGACTCCGGCGAGCAGGGTCCGCGGGAGCGCTTCGAGCGGACCAAGGCATCGCTCCATGCGGCACGCGAGACCATGCGCGCTGCGCTCGCGTCGATGGAGGGGCTCGCGCGCAAGTCCGCGCACGCGGCCGCGCTGCGGTCGGCAGCGCCCGTGCCCATGAGCCTGCCTGCGGGTGCCGCATGGCCCGATGTGGCGCGCGATGCCGTCGCCGCGGCGCAGGACGCGCATGCCCAGCTCGCGGGGTCTCGAATCCTGCGGCTTGCGCGGCCTCCCGTGCTGGCCGGCCTCTGCGTGGTGGCGATCGCTGGCGGCGCCGCAGCCGGGCTTGCCGTCGGTGGTGCGCTCGACATCGCAGTGCCCCTGCCCGTCTTGGAGTCCGCTGCCGCATCGCGCGCGATCGTCGGTGCCCTCGCCGTCGGAGCGCTGATGGCGGCCACATCGGTCCTGGTGTGGTCAAGCGCGGCGGCGACCGTACGCCGGTGCGCCGGCATTGCCCACGGGGCGCGCGCCGCGCTCGAGGAGTGCACAGCCGCCGCATCGGAGCAGGCCGAGCGCGTGCGCACGCAGGAGGAGTGGGCGCGCACGCAGGAGCACGACGAGGCGGTGGCGCGCGCCAAGGCGCGCTGGGACCCCGTGATCGAGCGCATCACGCGCCGCCAGGGCGAGCTGACCCGGGAGTTCGAGGCCAAGTACGGCGGCGTGGCGCAGCAGCTCGACGCGCAGCGCGACGCCGAGGTGAGCGCAGCCGAGCAGGAGTGCGCATCGGGCCTCGAGGCTGCGCGCCGCATTCATGACGAGGCGTCGGCCGCCGAGATGGCGACGCACTCGGCGACCATGCAGCGACTGTCGGCGGAGCTTGCGGCCATGCGCCGTGCGGCGGCATCCGCGTGGCGCGGTGCGCAGCAGCGCTGGCTCTCGGCGGTGCAGTCCTGCCGCGACCGTGCCGACGCCTCGTTTCCGCCATGGGCAAGTCCGGTGTGGCGGGATGGGCCGCTCCCCGCGTCGCCGGGCATGCCCGGTGCGCCCGTCGGGACCGTGCACGTGCACCTGCCGTCCATCCGCGGCGCCGTCCCCACGGACGCGGATTTCGCATGGCCCGAAGGCACTGCGATCGACGCTGCGCTGCCGCTGTGCCTCGCGCTGCCCGAGCGGGGCTCGCTGCTGATCGAGTCGGACCTGTCCGGGCGCACGGCGGGCATCGCGATGCTTCACCAGGCGATGCTTCGGCTGCTGACGTCGCTCCCGGCCGGGAAGGTCCAGTTCCTGCTGCTGGATCCCGTCGGCATGGGCGAGAGCTTCGCGGGATTCATGCACCTCGCCGACGAGTCCGACGCGATCATCGGGGGCCGGATCTGGAGCGAGCCGCGGCACATCGAGCAGCGCCTCGCGGACGTGTCCGAGCACCTCGAGACCGTGATCCAGAAGTACCTGCGCGACGAGTTCCAGAGCCTCGACGAGTACAACCGCCGCGCCGGCGAGATCGCGGAGCCGTACAGGTTCGTCGTCATGTGCGATTTCCCGATGTCGCTCACCGAGGAGGCCGCGAGGAGACTGTCGGCGATCGCAGCGGGCGGCGCGCGCTGCGGGGTGCACACGCTCATCCTGCGCGACGTGCGTCAGCCCGACGTGACGGGGTGCGACCTCGCCATGGTGCGGCAGCGGTCGCTGTGCGTCGCCTCCGAGGCAGGCGGCTGGTTCGCGCGCACGCCACCGCTTGCGGGACTGCGGGTCACCGCCGCACCGGGTCCCTCCGGACCCGATGCGATCAGCCTCGTCAGGCGCATCGGCACCCGGGCGGCGGACTCGACGCGCGTGGAGGTCCCCTTCGCGGCGATTGCGCCACCCGGAGACGCGCTCTGGACCGAGAGCAGCGCGCGCCGGCTGAGCGTGCCCCTCGGCCGCGCAGGCGCCACCCGGCTGCAGCGGCTGGTGCTTGGCGAAGGCACGCGCCAGCACGTGCTCATCGCAGGACGCACCGGCAGCGGCAAGTCGACGCTGCTCCACGCGCTCATCACCAACTTGGCGCTGCACTACTCGCCCGACGAGGTCGAGATGTGGCTCATCGACTTCAAGAAGGGCGTCGAGTTCCGCACCTACGCGACGCACCGGCTGCCGCACGCGCGGGTGGTGGCGATCGAGAGCGACCGCGAGTTCGGCATCTCTGTGCTGCAGGGCCTCGATGCCGAGCTGAAGCGGCGAGGCGACCTCTTCCGGGCGGCAGGCGTGCAGGACCTTGCCGGCTTCCGCGCGGCCCGGCCGGGCGAGCCCATGCCGCGGGCGCTGCTGATCATCGACGAGTTCCAGGAGCTCTTCATCGAGGATGACCACGTCGCGCAGGAGGCGAGCGCGCTGCTCGACCGCATCGTCCGCCAGGGACGCGCCTTCGGCATGCACGCCGTGCTTGGCTCGCAGACGCTCGGAGGCGCCTACACGATCGCCCGCACGACCATGGGCCAGATGGGCGTCCGGATCGCGCTGCAGTGCAACGAGAGCGACTCCCAGCTGATCCTGTCGGACGACAACCTCGCGGCGCGGCTGCTCGCGCGGCCAGGCGAGGCGATCTACAACGATGCAGGCGGGCTCCTCGAGGGAAACAGCCCATTCCAGGTGGTGTGGCTCGGCGACCGCGAGCGCGACGCGCGGCTCGATGCGGTCGGGCAGCGCGCCTCCGCGCAGCCGCGGCGTGCGCCGCTGGTCGTCTTCGAGGGCAATGCGCCCGTCCGCATCGCGGACTGCACGCCGCTCCAGGATGCGCGCACGCGCCGCGATCCCGGGGCCGCGGATGCGCTGGCGCCAAAGGTGTGGCTTGGCGAGGCGGTGGCGATCTCCGAACCCACGCACATCGTCCTGCAGCGGCGCAGCGGCGCCAACGCGCTCGTGCTCGCCCAGGACGAGGAGCAGGCCGTCGCGATGGGCATGGCGGCCATCGAGTCGCTCGCAGCCCAGTGCAAGGCTGCCCAGATCGTGCTTGTGGACAGCACGACGCCGGACCAGCCGACATTCGGGGCGCTCGAGCGCTGCGCGGCGTCCGCTGGACTGTCCGTGCGGGCCGTGCGCGCCTCCGACGTGGCCTCCGCGCTTGCCGACGTCGCCGCCGCGGCGGCGTCCCGCGAGTCGGCGCAGCGCGTGACCGAGCATGCGATCCTCGTGATGGTGCACGGCGTGCAGCGTGTGCGGGCGCTGCGGCGCAACGAGGACGACTACTCCTTCGGCGCCAGCGATGCCCCGCCGTCACCCGACAAGGTGCTCGCCACGATCTCGCGCGAGGGACCTGCCCTGGGCATCCACACCTGGCTGTGGATCGACAACGGCGCAAGCCTCTCCCGGGCGCTCGACCGGGCGGCGCTCCGTGAGTTTGACTGGCGCGTGCTGTTCCAGTGCAGCGCGGCGGATTCCTCCGCGCTGATCGACTCCGGGATCGCGAGCCGCCTCGGCCCGAACCGGGCCCTGCTGCACGACGAGCTGTCGGGCCGGAACGAGAAGTTCAGGCCCTGGTCGATTCCGGAATCCGCACGGCGCGCGTGAGCGCATCCCAGGCGCGCTCCAGTCGAGACGCGCCCGCAGGCCTGGCGGTCGCCATCTCCTGCGCATGGACCGACATCACGTGCTCCTCCACGAGGTCACGGAACGACTCGATGGCGATCCAGGCCTCGCGCGGCGCGATGCCCGCCGCAAGGCGAAGGCCTCCCGCCGACTCCGCCTGCAGCACCCGCTCCGCGCGCGACTCCCACAGTGCCACGCCTTCAGCGGCTGCCGATGCAGGCGCATGGCCCTTGGCGAATCGCCTGACACGGACCGGTATCGCCGCCACCCACGACGGCAGCCGCACAAGCCGCTCCCACCGGGCGGTGGCGATGACCCCATCGGGCACGAGCCTCCTGAGCTGATGCGCGAGGCCGTCAGCATCAGCCTGCATGCGCAGCGGCGACTGCTCGAGCGCATCGTGGGCTGCAGACACGGACTCGGCCAGCGACCGGCACACGCGCAGCGCCTCTGCGGTGCGCATGGACAGTCCGGGCGCATCATCGCGGGCCGCATCGCCGATGGCGCGCAGCTCGGCCACGCTCCGCGGCACGGCTGGAAGCTCATCGACGATGCGGCGGGCTACGCAGGAGGCGATGCCTCCCGAGCCTGCCATCGTCGCGGCGGCGATCCAGTCGCGCGACTGCTCGGCGGTGCGGCGCGCGGCCGCGGCAATGCGCCCGGCGACATGCGCCACCGCCCCTTCGCGGTGCGCGACGAAGGCGTCCCACGGCGTCGGGTGGAGCGTGACCAGTGCGCGCGAGCCCGGCGCTGCGCATGCCGGGTACGCATCGACGGCCATCCCCTCCACGCATGGCATCGGCATGCGCTCGGGCAGCTCGGACTCGGCCGCCATCGATGCGCCGATGGCCATGGCCCGCTCCGCGAACTCGCGGCGCGCCGATGCGCCGTGCGCCGCGACGAGCGCGTGCAGGTCACGGCCCGCCGCGATCGACGCGCCGCCGGTCGAGGCAATCTCGATGCGGATCGACAGGTGCGGATCGACGGATGCAACGCTGAAGTCGGCGGCGGCGACCGGCATGCCGGCCACCGAGGAGCAGTGCGCGGCAAGCGCATCGACGAGCGCGCCCTCGCCAAAGGGCAGCGACTCGGCGGCACCTTCAGCGACCTGGTGCGCCGGCTGCAGACGCACGCGGAGGTGCTTGGGCAGCGTCCGGATCAGCGACTCGATGCGCTGCACCAGATGGCCGGGCAGCCCCCATGAGAGCCGCTCCACGTCGAGACCGGCGAGCGCCTCGAGGGGAATGCGCACGGTCGCTCCGTCGGTGTCCTGCCCGGGCGCGTGCATGTACCTGACTGGCGCGACCACCGAGCCTGCGGCGATCGACTCGGGCAGCCCCTCATCCCGGGCGGACATCGGGTCCCGGAGCAGGTCAGCCTCCACCATGCGCAGCACCGAGGGATTGTCGCGCTCGGCCTTCGCGAGCCAGCGCATCAGGCTGGGCCAGCTGTGCACGTGCTCCGGGATGCGCGCGTCGTAGAAGGCTGCGCGTGCCTCCGCGTCGGCCAGCAGCGGACGCCGCTCGCGCTGCTCGAGTCGCTCGATGGACTCGCGGAGCGCGCCGTTGTCGATCATGAAGGCAGGCATCGCATGCGGCACCTGCCCATCCACGAGCGCGCTCTGGATGAAGATGTCGCGCGCACCCTGCGCGTCGAGCGGACCGTAGGGCACCTGCTGCCTCGGCATCACCGTGAGCGCACCCAACGTGACCCGCTGCCACGCCGCGACCTGCCCAGTGGCGCGTACCCAGTGCGGCTCGGACGTGACGCGGTGCACGGCATGCGGCGCGATCCGCTCGATCCAGGCGGGCCGGACGCGCGCGGCCAGGCGGCCCCAGCGCCGGGTCGTCTCCACGATCTCGGCCACGACGATCCACCGCGGCAGGGACTTCCCAAGCGCCGACGAGGGATGGATCCTGAACCGCGCGCCGCCGGCGGCCACGTACTCGCCGGCGCGGGTCCGCTCGGCGACCTGGAACAGGAAGCCCGCCAGAAGGCACCGGTGCAGCGCATCGAGCCGTGCCGGACCCTCAGGCGGTGCAGGGCGCGGCGTGGCGCCGATGCGCTCGTCCACCACACGCACGAGCTGCGCATGCACATCCACCCACTCGCGCATGCGCCGGTGAGACAGGAACCCGTCGCGGCACCAGCGCCGCTGCGCGCCGCTGCCTCCTGCAGCCCGCGCGTCCGACCATGCGCGCCACAGCCGCAGCAGCCCCGCGAAGTCGCCGTCCGCCTGGCGCCAGCGCGCGTGCGCCGCATCCGCGTCCTGCTCGCGGCCCGACGGGCGCTCGCGAGGATCCTGGATCGACAGCGCTGCGGCAATCACGAGGGCGTCATCCATGCATCCCTCCCGCGATGCCTCGAGCACCATGCGCGAAAGGCGCGGGTCGATCGGGAGGCGCGCCATCCGGCGGCCGGCATCCGTGAGACGTCGCTGCGCGTCGAAGGCGCCGAGCTCCATCAGCGTCGAGCGGCCCTCCTCGATGGCACGAGGCGACGGCGGGTCCATGAAGGGAAACGACTCAGGCGCACCCAGCCCGAGCGACTCCATCTGCAGCAGCACGCTCGCGAGGTTGGTGCGCCTGATCTCGGGCTCGGGCCACTCGGGCCGCCGCGACAGCGAAAGCTCGTCGTACAGCCGGATGCACACGCCAGGACCGATGCGGCCGCAGCGGCCGGCGCGCTGCGTGGCGCTGGCCTGGGAGATCGGCTCGACCGGGAGGCGCTGGATGCGGCTTCGCGCGCTGAACCGCTTGATGCGCGCGAGCCCCGAGTCGATGACGGCCCTGACGCGCGGAACGGTTACGGACGTCTCCGCGATGTTCGTGGCGAGAATCACGCGGCGCAGCTTCGAGGGCGCGAAGATCCTGTCCTGGTCCGCCTCCGGGATCCGCGAGTAGAGCGGCAGCACCTCGATGTCCGGGCGGCCATGCAGCGCCTCGGCGCAGTCGAGGATCTCGCGCTCTCCAGGGAGGAACGCGAGCACATCGCCCTGTCCCACGGCAGCGAGCGCCTCGTCGACCGCCGCGCAGACGGCCGGCACGATGTCCTCGTCCTGGTCGGGGCCGATCGGGCGCCAGCGGATCTCGACAGGATGCAGGCGACCGTCGATCGAGAGGACGGGCGCACCGCCAAAGTGCGATGCGATGCGCCCCGCGTCGAGCGTGGCGCTGGCGACGATCACGCGCAGCTCGGGCCTTCGCGCGCAGATGCGGACGAGGCACCCGAGCAGGAAGTCGATGTTGAGGGTGCGCTCGTGCGCCTCGTCGATGATGATCGTGCCGTACGCCTTCAGCAGAGGGTCGCGGCGCAGCTGGGCGAGCAGCACGCCATCGGTGACGATGCGCACGGGCGCGCTGGCCTCGGCGCGCGAGTCAAACCGGACCTGGTAGCCGACGATGGAGCCCAGCGGCGAGGCGAGCTCCTGCGCGATCCGAGCCGCGACGGACCGGGCCGCGATGCGGCGCGGCTGCGTGAGGCAGATGCGACCCGCATCGGCCCGACCTGCGGCAAGGCAGATCTTGGGCAGCTGCGTCGTCTTGCCCGACCCCGTCTCGGCCTGCACCACGATCACCTGATGGCGCGCGATCGCGTCCGCGATCTCGTCGCGCCTGCGGGAGACCGGCAGGTCTTCCGGGAACGTGACCCACGCACGCGGATCCGCATGGCCGACCGGCGCGCCGATCCCCTGCTCACGCTGTTGCGGGTTGGACACGACGACCAAAGTCTAGGATGGCGCGACCGCTACCATCGCCGGCTCGGGCGCTTAGCTCAGTTGGCAGAGCACCGCCATTACACGGCGGGTGTCGCAGGTTCGAGTCCTGCAGCGCTCACTGTCCCGACGCGTGCCCCTCCCATGCTTCCCGCCACCCGATGCCATCCCCGCCTCGTCCGGCCGCGTGCCGCGGCGATGTGGCTTGCCGTGACCGTGGCGACGGTGGCAGCGCTCGCGTGCTCCAACATCGAGAAGGCGGATCCCACAGTCCAGACGAAGCGCGCCGATCCGATCAGCTTCGAGATCGATGCGGATCCGATCATGCGCGGCACCGTCGCCGCGGAGACGATGGTCGTCGGGTACGAGCCGGTGGTCGTGCGCGCCTACGGGGTGGTCGTCGGGCTCAAGGGCACGGGCAGCAAGATCGCGCCCAACGAGGTCCGCCAGCACATGATCCAGGACCTCTCGCGCCGCGGCGTGGGAGACCCCACTGTCGCGGAGGTCAACTTCACCCCAGAGTCGCTCCTTGACTCCGAGGACACCGCAATCGTGGTGGTCGAGGGCCTGGTGAACCCCGGCTCGGTCAAGGGCGCCAAGTTCGACCTGCGGATCTACGCCGCGCCAGGCACCGCGACCACCAGCCTCGAGGGCGGCAAGCTGTGGACGTGCGACCTCCGTCCGGGACTGCTGATCGCCGGCAGCAAGCAGGCTCGCCCGATCGCGGAAGGGCGTGGCCCGATCGTCATCAACCCCTTCGCCGACCAGAGCGGGAAGATCGTCGACACGGTGAACCGGATGAGCGGGCGCATCCTCAACGGCGGCGAGGTGACGCGCGACATGACCGTCAAGCTGCGCCTCTCCACGCCGAGCCATGCACGTGCGCGCCTGATCGCCAATGCCATCAACTCGTACTTCCCGCGCGAGAAGGGACAGCGCGACGACACGGCACGCGGCCGCAGCAGCGAGCTCATCGACATCCATGTGCCTCCGTCGTGGCGCGAGCGCACCGACGAGTTCATCCAGGTGCTGAGGCACACTCCCATCACCACGGCCCCCATCGAGCAGCTGGCGTCGCAGGTGGCGCGGAGCGTCACGAACAATCCCGGAGCCGCATCGGCCGCAAGCCTGCGCTGGCAGGCGCTCGGCAAGAAGAGCCTCGGCGCCGTGCGCCCGCTCTACACCTTCCCCGAGGAGCAGCCGCGATTCGCCGCGCTCGACGCCGGCGCGAAGCTCGACGATGCGCTGGCCGTGTCGCACCTGCTCGACCTGGCGCGCAACGGGTCCGGCCGCGTGCGCGTGCAGGCGGTTCGGCTGCTGGGCCGGATGTCCTCGAATCCATCTGTGGACCTTGGGCTGAGGAGCCTGCTCGACGACGACGACATCGACGTGCGCCTCACTGCATTCGAGGAGCTCCGCGACCGCAACGACCCCATCGTGCAGAGCCAGGACGTGAGCGGCCGGTACCGGGTCGACGTGGTGCCGAGCGCCAAGCCCATGATCTACGTCTCGCAGTCCGGCGAGCCGCGGATCGCGATCTTCGGCACTGACCTCGAGGTCGTGAGGCCGATGACCCTGACCGCCTGGTCCGGCCGGCTCATGCTCAAGGGCGATGACGGCAAGAAGTCGCTGGAGGTGTTCTACCGGACCAGCGAGGGTCTCCCCCCGCTGACCGATTTCGTGCAGCCCAAGGTCGCGGAGGTCGCCCGGTTCCTGGGGCACACGACCACCGTGGACCGCCCCGCCCCCGGCATCGGCATGACCTACAGCGAGACGATCGGCGCGCTCCACGAGATCTGGAAGAAGGGCTACATCAAGGCTGATTTCAAGGCTGAGCAGGACAGGATCCTGGCCTCGATCGTCAAGGCCGACGAGGACAAGCCGCGCGAGGCTCGTCCGGAGTTCGAGGAGGAGGAAGAGTCCGAGGAACCTCCGACGGCCAACTCGGTCCGGCCCACCATCGCAGCCGATCCCCTCAAGCCAGCGGCAGGTCTTGATACTCAGGCGCCGAGGCGAGATACTGTCCCCAGATAAGCCCGCGTCGTGCGGACCCATGGAAGGGTGCCAGCGCCGGCGACAGGAGGTCGGAGATGCGTCTATCGAAGCTCGTCCTGAGCGGTTTCAAGAGCTTCGCGGACACCACTGAGTTCCCCTTTGACGAGCCGATCATCGGCATCGTCGGACCCAACGGCTGCGGCAAGAGCAACGTCGTGGACGCGATCCGCTGGGTGCTGGGCGAACGCAGCGCCAAGAGCCTCCGCGGCAGCGCGATGGTTGACGTGATCTTCGCGGGCAGCGCGGTGCGCAAGCCCATGGGGAGCGCAACCGTCACGCTGGTCTTCGAGAATCCGGTGCTTGCCGCGCCGCGCGCCGACGCCGCGGGCGCCATGGCTGGCGATCCGCTCGCCACCGACGCCAGCGACTCCGGGCATGACGGCGCCGCGGGCGCGCCAGCCGAGGAGCACGGCGCCAGCGCCAGCGACCCGGACGAGGAGTTCGACACCATCGTGCAGCGCAGCGAAGTGCGCCACCGGGCGCTGCCTGTCGACCAGGACGTGGTGGAGGTGACCCGCCGCCTCTACATCGACGGCCGCAGCGAGTACCTCATCAACGGCCGCAAGGTCCGGCTGCGCGACATCAAGGAGCTCTTCATGGACACAGGCATCGGCACCGATGCCTATTCCATCATCGAGCAGGGCAAGGTGGCGGCCCTGCTTGAGGCCAATCCCGCGCAGCGGCGCGCGATCCTCGAGGAAGCCGCAGGCGTCGC
>JBIIIL010000336.1:0-7133 GCA_044234825.1 Phycisphaerales bacterium | reverse complement strand
TCATGCTTCCCGCGGGCCCCGAGCAGGCGGCACCTGGAGGGACGCCACAGGGAATGAGTGCGGACGGGCGGGTGATTGTGGGCTGGGTGTACGCCAAAGGCGGCTTGTACATAACCGGTGCCCGCTGGTACCGCGATACCTCAAACACCATCTCCTTGGCTGTTCTTGGAGCTGACATCAATCCCAGAGGGGTCAGCTCCGACGGATCGGTCATTGTCGGATCCCGGGGCAGCACGCCTTACAGTTGGGGTACGGGCATGCCTGTGTATTCGGGGGAGCAGGATGAGAACGGGAACCAGATCTGGAACGAGCTCCCCGTTCCAAACCTGGGGACCGGCGACGCTGTGGCTGCGAGCGCTGACGGATCGACCATCGTGGGCTTGGTTCGTTTCCCTCCAACAGTTGGCAGCCCCGCGGTCTGGCGGCCTGCAGTGTGGACGCGCAACACCGGGGCGATCCAGGTGCTCCCGGTGCCTCCCCAAGGCCCCGAGTCGAGTTCACACGGATGGGCCGTGGGCGTGAGTGCGGATGGGTCGGTCGTCGTCGGCAACACCGGCCTCCCGACGGAATCCGCTCTGTGGGGGGGGATTCCCTACGGCCGACGTGCGGTATGGTGGCAGCGGTCACCGTCCGGCTCGTTCGGCTCGTACAACCTACTGGGGCTCGGGGCGCCACCGTCCACACCGTCGGTCGGTCAGTCTTCCGCCACCGGCGTGAGTGCTGATGGACGGGTGATCGCCGGGCAGGTTGAGTTAGGTATCGCCGTGTATGTGGACGGGTGCCCTGGCGGTTGGTGGGATCGGAACACCGGCGAGTTCAACCCCGTGGGGTTGGTCGTGAACTTGCCCGATGCTGCGAACTACCCCACTGTAGATCCGTCAAAGAATCACTGGACCCAAGGCGTGAGCCCCGACGGTCGCACCATCCTCGGGTTTACGAGGTTCGTAGCCGCGCAGCAGCCGAGCATTGGGTACGAGGTGGCCTCGACCCTCAGAATCGGGGGCAACCCCCTATCCCCGCCTTGGTACGCCCCACCCCAGCAGAACCTCAGTTCTGCGGGGTTCGGGCAACCAAACGCAGTCACGGCGAGTAGCAGGACCGGGGCGGTCCTTGCGGGCGTTGAAAGGCACTCCAACGGCTTCCCCGTCGCTGCACCCGTGATCTGGGTCAACGACTGCGAAACCGATGGGGTGTCGGCGCAGGCAGCGGCGAGGTACCTGCGGTGTCCGATGGGCAGCGGCAGCGACGGACTGGTGTTCCGGGCGGACTCCAACTGCGATGATGTGCAAGTGAGGGCAACCGTGACGGTTCTCTGGTCGGCGGGTCCCAATGCGCCGGCGCCTGGTTCGCAGACCATGTACTGGATTCCGCTAGGCGAGGACTATGCGGCGACGATGCCGATCGATCCTTGCTCAGATGGACTGCCGACGACCTCTCGAATAGTGACGATCGAGACCTTTTCCGGGACCGCGGGTGATGGGCTCACCGATCCAGTGCCGCTGTCTCGAACTGTCTCCGGCCCATTCAGCGGCGATGTTGAGCAGAACCGCCTTCGGTACGCCGAGCTCAGAAAGCGCATCACCAACAAGTTGAAGGACCGCCCGCAGTTCAAGGTCCGGTCACCAAGCGCAGTGGTAGGCGTGCGTGGCCTCACCGACACAATCACGACGCTCAAGCTCATCCGGTTCGACCCGACGTGGTCCGTGCGCTGGACGCGCACGCTCGGCGAGGATGCGGGAGAAAACGGTTCGCTCGTGGTGCAGGAGGTGACGGACGGCGTGCAGCCTGGCGGCAGCGTGGTGATCGGCTCCGGAACCCCGGAACTGAGGATGGTGAACGCCACCATGCAGGACCTCGGCTTCTACTCCATGGAGCTCATCCCCCCTGCCGGGTCCGACGAGGAGCCGCTCTTCGTCGACACGATCCGCCTCTTGGAGGATCAGGGACAGCCCATCTTTGCGGATGAGCCATTGGCGCGCGATGTGTGCGCATCAGAGGTCGCCGGCCAGAGGTTCGTTGAGGTGGATGCGCTCGCCCAGACTTCGGACACCGATGCACCCATCAGCTACCGCTGGTACGTAAATGGCTCGGAGGTGGGCGAGGGCGACACGGTCACGGTGATGACGAGCCTGCCGGGTTCAGCGCCGTTCACGGCGCGCGTGCACGTGACCGGAGTGGCTACCCGCACGCTGCGGATCGGCAGCTACTCGTTGACGGGGACGGTGCCCCCTGTGGTGACCTTCAACGTGCAGTGCGAGGCGACAAACTCGAATGGAGCCGTGAAGTCCATGATCGCGCCTGTCGCAATCGACTACTCGACCTTCGACTGCGACGGGGATGGAGTGTCAGACGCCTGCGAGATCGCAGCAGGCGCGCGCGACATTGACGTCAATGGCATTCCCGACGCCTGCTACTGTCCGATGGACATCGACTTCAGCGGCGCGGTCGACGGCGCGGACCTCGCCTACATCCTGACCAACTGGGGACCTGCGGTGCCAGAGGGCCCGAGCCTGCGCAGCGACGTGACGGGCGATGCGTCGGTGGATGGGCAAGATCTTGCGTACGTCCTCACCAACTGGGGCACCTGCAACGCCGACGACGACGCGGATGGCGTGTCGGACATCTACGACAACTGCCCGAAGGTGCCTAATGCAGACCAGCTTGACGCTGACGGCGACATGTTCGGCGATGCCTGCGACGGCGACCGTGATGGGGACGGCGCCGACAACGGCAGCGATAACTGCCCAGGTGCGGCGAACGCAAGCCAGGCGGATCTGGACGCAGACGGGGTGGGTGACCCTTGCGATAGCGACCGTGATGGGGACGGCATGGACAATGGCAGCGACAACTGCCCAGGTGCCGCGAACGCAAGCCAGGCGGATCTGGACGCAGACGGGGTCGGCAACGTCTGCGACAACTGTCCGAGCGTCTCCAACTCGAACCAGGCGGACTTGGACGCAGACGGGGTCGGCGACCCCTGCGATACCGACGATGACGGAGATGGCGCGCCCGACTCCGGCGACAACTGCCCGCGCGTATCCAACTCCGAACAGTCCGATTCGGACTCCGACGGCGTGGGCAACGCGTGCGACAACTGCCCGAGCAGCTCCAATTCGAGTCAGGCGGACTTGGACGCAGACGGGGTCGGCGACCCCTGCGATAGCGACGACGACGGGGATGGAGTGCCCGACTCCGGCGACAACTGCCGGCGCGTCTCCAACTCCAACCAGGCCGATTCGGACTCCGACGGCGTGGGCAACGCGTGCGACAACTGCCCAAGCAGCTCCAATGCAAATCAGGCGGACCTGGACGGAGACGGGATCGGTGACGCCTGTGACAGTGACGACGACGAGGATGGAGTGCCCGACTCGGGCGACAACTGCCCACGCAGTCCCAACTCCAACCAGTCGGACGCGGATGTGGATGGGGTGGGTGACGCGTGCGACAACTGCCCCGCGACCGTCAACCCTGATCAGGCGGACAGCGATGGTGACGGAACCGGCGACGCATGCGACACTGCGGTGGTGCCCTCGTGGGCCACGCTCGTTGAGGCAGTCCCTGACCCGGCAGTGGTCACCGATCCCGCACTGCGTGCGGCGATCTCGGCATCCGGCCTTGCCTGGCGCGTGCGGGATACCCAGACACAGATCGAGATGCTGCTGGTGCCGAAGGGGACCTTTGACATGGGCTGCAGCCAGCCGACCACGCAGTTGGGCACATGCCCCTCATGGGAACGTCCCGTCCGACGCGTGACCTTGACGCGAGCCTTCTACCTCAGTCGCTACGAGGTGACGCAGGGGCAATGGACGGCGCAGATGGGCTCGAATCCGTCATCGTTCAGTGCCGCGAGTGCACAGGTGCCGGCTGGTCAGGTGCCCAACCGACCTGTGGAACGGGTCAGCTGGAACACCGTTCAGGGCTTCCTCACGGCCACGGGAATGAGGCTTCCGACGGAAGCCGAGTGGGAGTTCGCATGCCGGGCTGGGACCCAGACGCCCTTGTACAACGGATCGACGAATGCCAACACCGTGTTCGACCTTGCATGGGTCTCCCCGAATGCCGCCTCGCAGACGCGACCCTTCGGCGGGAGGCAAGCGAACGCGTTCGGCTTCCAAGACATGATTGGGAACGTCGACGAATGGGTGAGCGACTGGTATGGCAGCTACACCGCAGGTCCGACGACGAATCCTATGGGACCGGCAACAGGATCGATGCGTGTGATTCGCGGAGGCAACTTCCTCAGCACCGTCAATACCAGCTTCGTCACGTCCTCATGCCGCTCTTCCTTGAATCCCGCGACTTCAAGCAATCAGACCGGCTTTCGCGTGGCCAGGAATCCTTGCAACCAGGGAGGTGCATGCTCCGGGGATTTCGACTTCGATGGCATCGTGGATGGAGCAGACAACTGCCTGCTGGTGCCCAACTGGGACCAGATCGATACGGATGGCGATGGGCAGGGTGACGCGTGCGACAGTGACGTTGACGGCGACGGACTACCCGACGCGAGCGACAACTGTCCGCAGGTCACCAACCCGGATCAGGCAGATCTCGATGGGGACGGACAAGGCGACGCGTGCGACGATGACGACGACGGCGACGGGCTGGCCGACTCGAGCGACAATTGCCATCGTGTAGTCAACCCTGACCAGCTGAACACCGACAACGACGCCTACGGCAACGCCTGCGACATCGACGATGACAACGACGGGCTGGCTGACATCTACGACAACTGCCCAATCAACTCCAACGCGAATCAGGCGGACCTTGACGTGGACGGCATCGGCGATGCCTGCGACGGTGACGACGACGGCGACGGGCTGGCTGACTCGAGCGACAATTGCCAGCGTGTGGCCAACCCTGACCAGCTGGACACCGACAACGATGCCTACGGGGATGCATGCGACAACTGCCGCGCGGTGCCCAACCCGACTCAGTTTGACACCGACGGCGACACCTACGGGGATGCATGCGACAACTGCCCCGAAATCACCAACCCAACCCAGGCGGACTCGGATGGCGATGGCTTCGGCAACGCGTGCGACAATTGCAGCGCTGCCGCCAATGCCAGCCAGATCGATTCCGACGGCGACGGGCTTGGGGACATCTGCGACACCTGTCCCCTGTACCCGAACGCGAGCAGCCAGAGCGCGCCATGCCCGACGTTCCTCTCCACATCGTGCGTTGTTCCGGCACCGGATAGCGCATCGATCAACGTCGATCGGCAGTCGCTCACTGGACCCGTGGTGCGGTGCGCCGTGAGCGGTCCTTCAGGCGGAACAACCCAGAACTCCTACGCCAGGGTCTATGCGGCAGGCTCACTGACAGGGGAGATCTCCTGCATCACGTTCGGCATCAGCTCGCGGCGCGAAGTGAGCGCTGGCGTGATCGTGGACTCGGACCGACCGCTACCCGGCAGCATCGGCCTCTATCGGGACGTCGACGGCGGAGACCCGCGAAAAGTCCAGCTCACCCCGGGCGACGGCGGAGATCTTGTCGCCATCTTCACGACCGGCTTCCTCGCCCCGGGCGGCAACTACAAGGCCACGCTGCCACTGCTCCAGCCGCTCTGCGTGAACGACTACGCGGCCTCGAACCTAGTCGTGGTCCTGAGCCTGCCGGACCTGCGGGACGGCGCGCCCGGCGTTCCCGCATCCTCCGGATATCGCCTCGGTGCCCTCGGCAATGCCGCAGGACCAGCAGGGTCGACGTTCTGCCGCATCTCCTGCGCCGATAGTGCCGGTCAGTTCGTACGCACCGAGGCCATTGGAGCGCAGTTCACCACCCAGTGGGTCGTGGAGGTATCGGGAACGTTCGCGGGCTGCGGCGGAGGCGGCGGAGTCGACAGCGACGGCGACGGCGACGGTGTCACCAATGCACTAGACAACTGCCCGAGCATCGCCAATGCCAGCCAGACCGACAGCGACAACGACCGGTACGGGGATTCCTGCGACAACTGCCCCCTCACGCCGAACGCCAATCAGCTTGACGCCGACGGAGACAGCATCGGCGATGCATGCGACGGTGTCCGTGGCCTCACGTGCGCTGACGCAAATCCATTCCCTGGCGCCGGCGGCAGCGTCCCGTTCACAAGGGCTGGCGCCACGGAGGACCTCGCGAGCAGCGGGGCTGGGCTGTGCGATTACTTCAGTTCCTACAACGTGGTGTACTTCCGCTGGACACCGGCGGTACGGGGCCAGTACGCGCTGAGCACCTGCGGAAGCGCCCCTGGCACAACGCTGTCAGTCAGGACCGGGTGCAACGCTTCGTCTGTGCTGGCATGCAATGACGGCGACTGGTGCAACAGCAGCTCGTCCTACAGTGCATCAACTGTCTACTTTGATGCGACCTGTGGTGTCGAGTACACCTTCGTGGTAGGCGGAGTCTCGGCCACAACGCCGCTTGAGGCGGGGACGCTCACGCTGACCCTCACAGAGTCACTGGGCACGTGCACCAGCACGACTGATCCGGATGGCGACGGCTTCGAGGGCGCAGCAGACAACTGCCCGGCGACGTTCAATCCAGATCAGGCTGACTCGGATCTTGACGGATACGGAGATGCCTGCGACAGCCTCGACGGGCGGAGCTGCGCCGCGGCAAACCTGCTGCCGGCAGCAGGCGGCAGCGTGCCATTCAGCCGAGTGGGGGCGACCGTGGACCTCAACTTCGCGGGCCTGTGCGACATGGGTCCAGACGGCACGGACACCAACCACAATGTCGTGTTCCTCCGCTGGCGCCCGTCGCAGAGCGGCACCTACAGGCTCTCGACATGCAATCAGGCGAACCACGACACGCGACTGTCGGTCATGACAACATGTGATGTCTCGAGCGTCATCGCGTGCAACGACGACGGCGCAGGGTGCGGTGGGGACACATCACGCCTGGACTTCAACGCGCGCTGCAGCACCGAGTACATCATCGCCGTCGGCGGATACTCGGAATCCACGACTCTCGGCACCGGCACACTCACGCTCACTCTGCTTGACCTGGCTGTTGAGACGTGCAATGGGCTCGACGACGACTGCGACGCCGCGATCGACGAGGGCTTCCCCGACACCGACGGCGACGGCCAGGCCGACTGCGTCGACACCGACGACGACAACGACGGCGACCCCGACGACTCCGACTGCGACGAC
>JBIIIL010000132.1:0-7217 GCA_044234825.1 Phycisphaerales bacterium | reverse complement strand
GGAGGGGCTGACGGTGTTCCCCACGCAGACGCTCGTCGCGCACGAGTTCGACGGGACCGGCACGCACCTCACCGTGCCGCAGCACCGGCTGCAGGTCCTGGGCACGGCGCCCGTCATGCGCTGGCCACGCGCCGAGTTCGACGGCGCGGCATTCGAGGAGATGAAGGGCTTCATCCGCCGTGACCGGTCCTTGTGGCGCCGCGTGCTGAGGCTGATCGCCGCCAAGTGCCGGCTGCAGGGCGCGGCATCCCTCGCCATTACCGGATTGGGTTGACGTACGCTCGGCGCGGCATGATCTCGCGGATCCTCGACCTGGTGGCGCGCGCCCTCGTGGCACGGCGGGTTCGTGTGGAGCTGGGCCCAGGCACGCGGCTGAGGTGGCGGAGCCTGCTCGCATCCCGCGGAGGTCGCGTGCGTGTGGGGGCCGGATCCCTTGTGGTGCCGCGGCGGATCGACTTCGATGGAGCGGACGGGGTCGTGTCGGTGGGAAGCCGGACTTTCGTGGGCGCGAGCCACTTCGTGTGCCGTCAGGCCATCACCATCGGCGATGACGTGCTCATCTCGTGGAACGCCACCATTGTGGACCATGACTCGCACTCGATCGACTGGACGAAACGGAGTGGCGACGTCACCGATTGGATGCAGGGCATGAAGCGGTGGGATCACGTCAAGGTTGCCCCTGTCACCATCGGCAACAAGTGCTGGATCGGATTCGGCGCGACCATCCTGAAGGGAGTCACGATCGGCGAGGGTGCCGTGGTGGGCGCCTGTGCGGTGGTCACGCGGGATGTGGCGCCGTTCACCGTGGTTGCGGGCAACCCTGCGCGAGTGGTACGGAGCCTGGTGCCGGCCGACGCCAATCCTGATGGGCGCAGCCGTGACTGAACGCGCTCGGACCTGGGAGGAAGCGGTGCTTTGGCTGCGATCGCAGGCTGATCGCCGGGAGCTCGTGCTCGCCGCGTACTACGACGACCCGCTGCTGGATGCCGCGCGGCGCTACGCCGAGAGCAGCGAGTGGCGGGCCATCGAGCGGCTGGTGCCTGCGCATGCGAGGAGGGTCCTTGATGTGGGCGCCGGGCGCGGCATCGCGTCCTACGCATTCGCCTCGCGCGGCCTGCAGGTCGATGCGCTCGAGCCCGATCCGAGCGATGTGGTGGGCGCTGGCGCCATCGAGGCCCTCGCCGCACAGGCCAACCTGCCGATCGCCGTGACCAGGGAGTTCTCGGAGTCGCTTCCGTATCCGGATCAGTCGTTTGATGTGGTGTTCGCCCGCGCCGTGCTGCATCACACCTCGGACTTGCGTGCGGCCTGCCGGGAGTTCTTCCGGGTGCTGCGGCCAGGTGGCCGGCTGATCGCGGTGCGCGAGCACGTGATCTCCCGCCCGGGCGACCTTCCGGAGTTCCTCGAAGGTCACCCGCTGCACCGCCTCTATGGGGGCGAGAACGCCTTCGAGCTCCGGGAGTACACGCAGGCCATCAGCGCCGCAGGATTCAGGCTGGCATCGACGCTTGGACCGCTCGCGAGCGAGATCAACTACTCGCCGCGCACGCGAGCCGAGGCGCAGGCGGACTGCGCGCGCCGGCTGTCCGGAGGCATCGCAGGTGTCCGGGCGCTCGCGGGTGCCGTGCTCTCCGCGCCCCCGGTGTGGTGGCTGGTGTCGCGATCGTGGTCGTGGCTCGACGGACGGCCCGGCCGCTTGTACTCATTTGTGGCGGACCGATCCGCCTGAGGCATTCCCCATGCGACACGTGCTCATCACTGGCTGCCGAGGATTCATCGGGAGGCATCTTGCGCGAAGGCTGACCGACGCCGGCTATGCGGTCGTGGGCATCGGGCATGGCGCATGGCCGCAGCACGAGCACCAGGCGTGGGGCGTGAGGGAGTGGTGCAATGCCGACGTCACCAGAACCAATCTCGAGGCAGTCGCTGGCGGCACGCGGCGCATCGAGCTGGTGTTCCACCTCGCTGGCGGCAGCTCGGTGGCGCCGTCGCTGATGCTGCCTGCCGAGGACTTCAGGCGCTCGGTCGGTTCGACTCTCGAGGTCCTCGAGTGGTGCCGCAACCGCGACGAGCGGCCGGCGCTCGTGCTCGCGTCGAGCGCGGCGGTCTACGGGGACCAGTTCAGCGGTCCTGTCCGTGCAAGCGATCGTGGCCAGCCCAAGTCCCCCTACGGCCATCACAAGCTCATCTCGGAGCAGCTTGTGCGGAGCTACGCCGAGAGCTTCGCCGTGGACGCATCCATCGTGCGGCTCTTCTCGGTGTACGGTCCTGAGCTCCGGAAGCAGCTGCTGTGGGATGCGTGCCAGAAGCTCCGCGCGAGCGCGGGTGCGCTGACGCTGGCCGGGACCGGCGAGGAGCTGAGGGATTGGCTGCACGTCGCCGATGCAGCGTCCATCCTCGAGCATGCCTCCCACCGAGTGTCGCGCGAGTGCCCTGTGATCCATGGAGCCACAGGCATCCCGGTGTCCGTCCGGCAGATCGGCGACGCCCTGAGCGCCGCGTTCGGGGCGGGTCGCGATGCCCCGTCCTTCACCGGACAGGTCCGCGCCGGCGATCCGCGGCAGCTGGTGTCCCATGCCGATGACGTGCCGGACATCGGCCCTATGAGGCCGTGGACGACCGGTGTGGCCGAGTACGTCAGCTGGTTCAGGCGGGAGTCCGAGCGCGGCCAGTCATGAGGGTTGCCTTCGGATTCATTGGCGGCTCGTTCTGGACGGGCGGCCTCAACTACCTCGAGAGCCTCCTGTCGGCGCTCCATGAGCATCCCTCGGCGGGGGTCACCCCGGTGCTGTTCGCGTCACCGGACGCGGACCCTGCGGTGCTGTCTCGGCTGTCGCGTTTCCTCAGCGAGCCGCCACACGTGTCGGATGCGTGGCGCCGGCACGGGCGAGTCGGGATCATGCGCAAGCTCACAGGTGTCGCCCTGCAGCGCGACGTGATTGCCGAGCGCGCGCTGCGCACGATGGCCGCCGACGTCGTGTTCCAGCACAGCGTCTGGTACGGCCTGCGGTTCCGCGTGCCCACCGTGGCATGGATTGCGGACTTCCAGCACCGGGCGTGCCCCGGCATGTTCACGGCAGGGCAACGGCTCAAGCGCGACATCGGCTACCGCCTGCTGACCCACAGCGCCAGTGCCGTCATGGTCAGCAGCAATGCCGCTCGCGCGGACTGCATCGGACTGTTCCCGCACGCTCGCCAGCGCTGTCACGCGCTGCCCTTCGTGCCTCTCCAGGATGCGCGCGCGCCAGTGGAGTCGCTGGCATCGCTTCGGGATCGGTACGGCGTGCCCCAGAAGTTCCTGTTCCTCCCCAACCAGCTCTGGCGCCACAAGAACCACCTCGCAGTCATTGCGGCGATCCGGATCCTGCGGCAGTCGCCGGATTGCCCAGTGATCGTGGCATGCGGCAATCCAGAGGACTACCGTGACCCCGAGCACCCGAGGCGCGTCATCGCCGAGGCGAGCGCGCCCGGCATTTCGGACCATTTCCGATTCCTGGGCATGATCCCGCGGCAGGATCTCTCCGGGCTCATGCGGCTCTCCGCCGCCACGGTGAACCCATCGCTGTTTGAGGGATGGAGCACCACCGTGGAGGAGTCCAAGTCGCTTGGGGTGCCTCTGCTGCTGTCCGGCATCCCGGTGCATCATGAGCAGGCGGGTCAGGGTGCGCAGTACTTCGATCCCAACAGTCCAGAGTCAATCGCGGCCACGTTGCGGGAGGCGTGGCAACGCCTCGAATCCGGGCCGCGCCCCGATGCGGAAGCTGCGGCGCTCGCAAACTACCCACGCGCTCGCGCGGAGTTCGCGCACCGGTTCGCCGCAATTGCGAGGTCCGCCATGGTGTCATTCCGCGGCTGACCTTGCAGGGTCCGCCGCGCTGGCATTCAGCGCGACCTGCGCGACGAGGCGAACTGGGCACCCTCGCGGGTGTCATCGATGATGCGGTCCCACTGGATTCCCCGCTCCTCGAAGGCAGTTTCCATGTGCGGCACCTCGGCTGGCGGAGCCGGAGCGCGTGACGCGGCGGGCGCGGACGCCCCCGGCCGTGCGTTCTGGGACGAGGCAACCGCTGGCGATGGGACCTCGGCGATCTCGGCGTCAACGTCGGCAGCATCGCCGCTGGCATCCTCCGCGGCAGGATCCGCTTCGCGCACATCACCACCCCGATCAGGGGCCTGGGCGCGCGGGAACACCTCCAGCACCGCCGAGTCGACAGCCTCGGCAAGCACGCTCTCGCCGAAGGGGCCCGGAGGCAGCGACGCGGGGTACTCCACAGTGAACGCGTCAATGCGTGCGCCCGATGATCGGAGCGCCCGCATGCGGTGAAGCACACGGTCCCGCACACGCTCGATGCCGCGCTCGATCCCCGAGTCGATCTCATTGGATACGTGCACGGTCGCTGCACTGCCCGCAGCGCGGGAATCGCCGTAGGCCGTGATGTCGCCCGCGAAGCCCGCGAGATGCACCACCCGCCTGCCGGGCGGCACGCGCATCAGGATCGCAGCCGTCTCCTCGACCGATGTCATCGGCCTGACGACGACGGCACCTTCGGCGACCGGTGCGCGGTGCGGCTGCGCACTCGCATCGCGCACGCCGAGCGCCTCCGACCGCGTGCGGGCCCCTGACGCGCGCATCGGCCGCTCCGCGACCCGAGGGCCTGAGGGCGAATGGCGCGCCGAGGTCCGGCCGGCGGCGGCATGCGCGCACTCCGCAATGTTCCAAGGGAGGACCATCGCAAGTGCAAGAATCGTTGAGGAGATTGGGGTTCGGGACATCATGACCAAGAATCCGGCGGGGGCGTTCGGAACAGCTCGACCGCGTCACGGATCTTGGGATGTCAGACCCCCAAGCCTCCAATGCAGCGCGTGCGGTCACAAGTCGCGCACCCGGCAAAATGGCGAAAACCGGATTCGGGGTTGGTAGCCTGCCCGAATGCGCGTTTGCGTCACTGGCGCTACAGGCTTTATTGGTCGGTATGTCTGCGATCGGCTGGCCCGCGACGGCCATTCGGTGGTGGGCACGGACCTGATTCCACCCGACAGCGACCAGCGGCTCGGCGAGTTCGTGCAGGCGGACGTGCGCGATCCGGCGGCCATGCGGCGCGTCATCTCCGGCTGCGACTGGATCTTCTCGCTCGCCGCCGCGCACCACGACTTCGGCATCGACGAGCCGACCTACTTCGCGGTCAACGAGCAGGCATCGCGCGTGATCTGCGACGAGGCGGATCGCGCGGGCATCGGCCGCATCTGCTGGTACTCGAGCTGCGCCGTCTACGGGAAGTGCCCCGCACCGCGCCACGAGGGCGCGACCCCCCAGCCGATCAACCCCTACGGCGCGTCCAAGCTTGCGGGCGAGCGCGTGTTCGGCGAGTGGGCAGGCCGCGGCGGCGGGCGATCCGCGCTGGTGATGCGACCCACGATCACCTTCGGTCCCGGCAACGTCGCGAACATGTACTCGCTGATCAAGCAGGTGAACAGCGGTCAGTTCGTCGTGGCCGGCAAGGCCACGAACTACAAGAGCCTCAGCTACGTCGAGAACCTGGTCGACGCCACGATGCACCTCTGGGCTCGCGAGGCGCCGGGCATGCAGGTATTCAACTTCATCGACAAGCCCGACCTCACGAGCCGCGAGATCGCGCAGGCTGTCGCGGACGCGCTCGGCCGCGCACGACCTGGCCCGAATCTCCCGATGCCTGTGGTGCTCGCCATGGCGCTTCCGTTCGACGCCGTGACGGCCATCACCGGCAAGGACCTTGGCGTCAGCTCCATGCGCATCAGGAAGCTCTTCAGCTGGGAGACCCGGTTCGAGTCCGATGCGCTCGCGGCCACCGGATTCCGGGCCGCAGTGCCGCTGCGCGAGGGGATCGCGCGCATGGTGCGCTGGTGGAAGGGCGCCGGATCCGCGGCGCGACCCAAGTGGCGCCAGCCGCCCGCGCAGGTGCAGACGTTCTGAGCCGACTCAGAGGCCGCGCACGGCTCGCGCGGCCCCGCCATCAGCGAGGTCGAACACCTTCACGTAGTCGGCAGCGGCTGCCTCGATCGTGTAGTGCCGCTCCATGAGGGCGCGCGCCTTCCGTCCCATCTGCTCCGAGGCCGCGCGGTCCTCGCGCAGCCTGCGGATGTTGGCCACGAGCGCATCGGCATCGCCGATCGGAGACCAGAGCCCGGCCCCGGAGGATGACATGATCCGCTGCAGCTCGCCGCCGGGCTCGCTCAGCGCGAGCACAGGCTTGCCGACGGCGAGAGACGAGTACAGCTTCGAAGGGAACGAGATGCCCTCGACGCCGGGCGCGATCGTCACCAGGCTCGCATCGCACGCGTTGAGCGAGTCGTTGAGCGTCTCGAAGGGCTGGTACTGGTGCATGTCCACATTGGTCAGCCCCATCGCCGCGATGCGGTCGGCGATGTACTGCCGCCTGCCGCCCGACCCCACGAAGACGAGACGGAATGAGGGATCCCCCGACAGCCGCCGGGCCGCCTCGAGCAGCGTGTCGAACTCGTAGTAGAGGCCGAGGTTGCCCGAGTACAGCAGCGTGAACAGGTCGGTGTAGCCATGCGCCTTGGCGAATGCGCTCTGCGCCTTGGGTACGGGAAACAGCGCTGTGGGGTCGGCCCAGTTGTGCACGACATGCACCCGCTCGGGATCCACCTTGTAGGTGCGCACGATGAGGTCCTTGGCGCCCTCGCACAGCACGATCGTCCGCTCGGCCCGCCCGTAGAGGAGGCGGTTGCCCACATGCCACGCGCGCTCGATCAGCGAGCCCTTGCGGAACTTCCCGATCAGCACCGGGATCTGCGGATAGCTGTCGTGCAGGAGCACGACGTAGCGGTGCGGCCGCACGAGCGAGATCGCGCCCCCGATGAGGCCGAGGAACGGCGGATTGCTCGTGTACATGAAGACGCGCCCGCGCGTCCTCATGAGGAGGAGCCGCAGCGCCAGCGGCACCAGGAAGGTGAAGGAGTTGGCGAGCCGGCCAATCGTGCTGTCCTTGCGGAAGCGCGTGGTGCGCAGGCGGCGCACGCTGACGCCCTCGAGCGTCTCCTCGGAGGGGCAGTCGACCCATGTCTCGCGCGGGCCGTACGAGGGGAAGCAGGTGAGCACCGAGACGCGCCGCCCGAGGCGGACAAGCTCCCGCGCAAGCTCCGCGAGGAGGTGCCCTGTGCTCGCCACATCAGGGATGTAGTACTGGTTCAGGATCACCACTTCGGCGCTGCGCGCC
>JBIIIL010000131.1:0-7256 GCA_044234825.1 Phycisphaerales bacterium | reverse complement strand
CGTGGCTCATCGCGCAGATGACGAAGCTGCAGCAGCACATCTACATCTGCGCCCCCACGCCGCTGCAGTGCGCCGCCGCCGAGGCGTTCCACGTCGATCTTTCGCCTGTGGTCGCCGAGTACGCGTCGCGGCGCGACATGATCATGGACGCTCTCGGCGACCTGACGGCCATCGCGACGCCGCACGGCGCGTTCTACGCCTTCATCGAGGTGCCGCCGAGGCTGGGCATGACCGCACAGCAATTCTGCGAGCGTGCCGTGGAGCGCCGCCTGCTGGTGGTGCCTGGCGGAGTCTTCAGCCGCCGGGACACGCACCTGCGCCTGAGCTTTGCGGCCCCCAAGCCCAAGCTCACCGAAGGCCTTGCCGTGCTCCGCGAGCTCTTCACCCGCGGATTCTGATCACCCGATGCGCCAACAGGACATGACCCCGCGGCAGCGGGGCGCACCGCGCCGCACTGCCCGGGGTCATGCCTGACTTGTCCAGATTCGCCGAATCAGCTGGGCTTCTTCGGCGCAGGCTTGCCGCCGGGGGCCATCGCGCCAGGCACCGCGCTCGCGGGCACGTTCGTCGTGCTCTCGAGCTTGTGGCCCTCCTCGAAGGCCGCATCGGGGCTCTTGACCTTCTCGGCCGGCGGCGGCTTCGGCGTGACCTTGGTGGTGCGGGAACCGGAGTCGCCACAGCCCACGAGCGCGAGCGTGGCGACGGAGGCGGCAACAGCGAGATGAAGCTTCATGGTGAGGTCCTTGCTGGCAGCGCGGGTGGAGATGACTGTGACGAGGCGGCTGCCGGCGCCTCCTGTGCCGTATTCAATGCGCTGGGGGAGATGGCGTCAAGTGATGCATACGAGCCGGGCGGGCAGAGCGACCGCCACTGGGTGTGATAGGTGAAGTCATTGTCCGCCACAAAGGCGTTCAGCCCATGCGCGGCCTTCGCTGCGCCCGGCTCCAGTCGCACGCGGACCGTCCAGCCCGGGAGCGGCCCGTGGGCCGTATCCGCCACGATGTCGCGCTGCGCAGACCACTCGCTGACGATTGGGTCGCCGTAGGCGCGCGACGCATGCGGCTCCGCGAGCCACGAGCGGATGCCGGCATCGGTCTTGAGCTCGATACGCACCGCATCGTTGTGCGGGTTGGCATCGCTCCCGTGCAGCGCTGGAGATTGCGGACTTGCCGCCGGTCCCGCATCGCCCGTCGCGAGGGCATCGGGCATGGTCACCTCGATCCACACCTCGTCGGCCGAGTCTCTCCACCAGCGCAGGCTCCCGTCCGGCTCAGGCGTGTCGTAGGGCGTCCATGGCCACGCGCTGATGGGCCACCGTGCGCTCGGGTCGCGCGATGCGCCGAGGGCACGTTGGATGGGCGGTCGTGCGCGCAGGATGACGTCGACCGGACGGTCGCGCGAGTCAGTGAACGTCGCGCGTCCGGCAATGAGCGGCGCGACCGAACGCACCGCATCGGCACGCGCCCGGAACGAGACGGGAACGCGGAGTTCCGACCGCGGACCGACGGAGAACTCGGCCACCGGCTCGAGGACCCACGGCGAGGACGCGTGCCACGTGAAGCGGTTCACAAGGTCTGCGCGCGCATCGCTGAGGAACCGCTCGCTGCCGCCGGCGGGTTCCGGCTGAGGCGCCTCGGGCTCGGGCTCGAGCCTGACCCGGATCGGGACGTTGAGCGGATTGGACACGAGGCAGGAGACCTGCGCGCGCGTTCCCGCGGGCGCGCTCTCCGGGAGCGCGCCGTCGAACGCAAGCGACTGCACTCTCTTGAGCGTGTACGCGAGTTCCTGGTCGGCCGACCTCACGAAGTCGTCGGCGATCGTGGCACCCACCGGCACATGGGAGAGCGCCACATCGCCTCCGCACGCGTTCAGCACGGTGAGGTGGTGCAGCTGGCCCGCCAACGGAAGCTGGTCGACATGTCCGCCGCATGTCCCGACGACCATGTAGGTGATCCCGTCGCGCGGCTCGTCCATCTGCAGCGCGTGGAGGTGCCCTGCGATGACGGCGTCCACCTTGGCGCGCACGAGGGCCGGATGCACCGCCGAGTCCCACTCCTTGCGGGCGGATCCGGTGCGCCAGAGTGGCCGGTGCACGAGCACGATCCGTGCGCGGGGATCGTCGCGGAGCGACTCGAGCTCGCCTGTCAGCCACTGGACCTGTGCAGTGCCCAGTCCCGGATTGCGCCCATCGCAGGGCTCGTCGCTGTCAAGCACGAGTGCGACAAGGTGTTCGAAGTCGGCCCGGTACCAGCGCGGTCCGTATCGCTCGCGGTACATGCGCTCGTACGACCGGTCGCCCGCCGTGCGCGAGCCCGAGATGACGTCATGGTTGCCTGCGAGCGGCAGGAAGGGCACCTTGAGCCGGTTCACGCGCGCGAGATGATCCGATGCCTGTCGATTCCACTCGTCTGGATTTCGGGTGTAGCCCTGCACCATGTCGCCGATGGCGATCACCGCATCAGGCCGCAGCCGATTGATGTCCTCCACAGCCTCGTCGACGTACTTGAGCCCCGCGTCGTTGCCGCTTGTTCGATCGGGCAGGATGACCACGCGGGTGCAGGCTTGCGGCGCGATCCGGATGCGCTGGCCATCCTCCGGAAGCCCCGCCGAATCGCGGGTCGAACGCACGAGCCCGCCTGCCGTGATGGCTGTGTCCTCGATGGCGCCCATCGCCGCCTGCGCAAGCGATGCGATGCACGCCAAAAAAACCCCACCGACCGCACTTCTGGGGCCGGCGGAGCGGAGGGGAGAAAGATGCTCGTTGGGATCACCGCTCGCACGTCGCGGCCAGCACTTCGGCCGTCCGAACTGGTGATGCTCGAGTATCGGTCCGCCATCGGTCGGGAGCGCAGTTTTTTGGGTTGGGTTCATCAGTCGCCTGTGGGGCTCAAGGGTGGGGCGTCGGTCAGTGCCCAGCCGTAGGCACGGAGGTCATCAGGGGGGATCCTCGAGGGGCGGCGCGTCGCAAGATTCATGTGGACCCATCGAGACACTGCATCGAAGGCAATCTCCCATGATGCCTCGGCGCCGCCGGGGCGTCGCCAGGCCTTGGTCATGCGCGTTGCGGTGGTCTTCGTGATGCCCGAGATCCACGTGCCGATCAGGAGCTCGTCGCCCGCGAAGCTCTCGGCGAGATAGTCGATCTCGTGGCGGGCGACGAACCACATGCGTCCCTCCCGGTGCATGCGCTCGCGAGTGAGTCCGGACGCCTCGCCATGGGCGCGCGCAGCCTCGTCAATCCAGCCGACGATCTGCACATTGTTCGCGTGGGGCACGAGCGCGGACAGCTGCTCGGGCATGACCCTTCGCGAGAGCCTGAACGCGCATGCCGGCATGTCCAGCGGTGCGCTCGCAAGCTTGGGAGGCGCCTCTCGCATCTGCATCACGGCGATGGGGGCGCGATCGACCGGAGGTACTTCCACGAGTAGATGCCCGTGTCATGCCCATCCGAGAACCGGAGCCGGCATGCGTAGTTGCCGACGAGCTCGATCGACTCGGCCCTGAGCGGTCCGCTCGAGACCGAGGAGGGGAGCACCGTCAGCGGATTGGCGGCCAGCTGCTCCCGCAGCTCGCGTGCATCAGCGGACGGTGACTGCCTTCGCAGGTGGGCGACCGGGTAGAAGTGGCGCGTTCCGTCCGCCCACGTCACGTGCAGCCCGTGCGCGCGATCGAGCTCAAGATGCACGGGGCGCTCATCCATCCTGCGTGCCCATGCCGGGTGCGACCGCGGTGCGGCCCATCTCGATGATGCGCTCGTAGTTGCGGCGGCACTGCGCACTCCAGAGCATGCGCGCCCGCTCGCGCGGATCTGCGCCCTCCGGCCAGAGCCCGTCCTTGGCGAACCCGCCGTCGAGCCAACCTGCCTTGACCTCGGGGAGGTCAGCCGGTGAGGCGAGCGACAGCGATGCGCCCGCCCGGCCCGCGCACTCGGGCATCGCATCGAACAGCTCAAGCATGGTCCTGAGCCCAGGATCGCTCACGTCCGCCGCGCGCACCAGCGGCGCACGCCCTCCGGCTGGGGTTCGGGGATAGGCAGGGTGCTGACGGATCGCCCGCCATGCGTCGGCCAGCAGCCGCGGGTGGTCCATGTACATCGCCAGGAACAGCGGCGCGACGAATGGCCTGAACAGCGGCTGGTTGGGCAGCGCGGACGCGTCCGCAAACGGATCGCCCTGGTCAATGAAGCACGCGCCGCACTCCGAGTAGATGGATCGGCTTGCAGGAAGCCGGCGCAGCGCATGCTCCGTGGGACCACTGAGCCCGCAGCATGGCGGCTGTCCCGGCGGGAACTGCCACAGCGCCTGCCCATCGCGAGAGAGCGCAAACTCGATGAAGCGGCGCGCCAGCTCCGGGTGCGGGGCGCCGCGGAGCATCGCGATCGGATCCGGGTCGACGACCGTCTGCCCCGGCGGCGCCGCGAAGCGCAGCCGGTCAAGCTCGGGCTTGCCAAGGCGCTGCGCGCTGACCGCCAGCGCCTGCTGCTGGAACCGCCCGTAGAAGTCGATGGCGATGCTCGCGCCGCACTGGCCCGAGGCGATGAGCAGCGGCACGGCCTGGCTGGAGGCGGTGCATGTGTTCGAGTTGGCGCAGGCGCGCCGCAGCACCGCCCATCCGTCGTCCCAGCCGAGCCGCAGCAGGATCGTCTCGAACACGGTCGCGACCGATCCGCTTTGCGCGGGATTCACCATCCCGACGAAGCCCGCGAGCGCGGGGTCCGCCAGATCCGCCCACTCGTCGGGCGCAGGGACATCCAGCGAGTCGAGGATGCGCTCGTTCCACACCATGCCGAACGTGGAGAGCGCCACGCCAAACCACGCATGCCCCGGGTCGTAGAGCCGCCTTCCGCCAATGTCGTTGGGGCCGTACACGGCATCGAGGAAATCTTGCGTGAAGTCGACCGGCTCCAGGATCGTGGTCGTCAGCGTTCGGTCGCCGTCGCGCAGCGCGATCGGCTTGGCCATCAGCGTGTACTCGTAGCTGCCGCCCCCGAACACCAGGTCGGCCGCGCCGCCGGGCGGATCCCCGGTGCGCAGGTCGTTCTCGTACTGGGCCACGAGCATGCGACGGATCTCGCTGGTGCCTCCCGGCACGCTCCACGCGACGGACGCCTCAGTGCCGAACTTCGTGCGGTGCCATCGCGCGAAGCCGCGCGCGAGCTCGGTGCGCAGCTGGTCGTTGTGCGGCGTGATGATGACCACGGTGCCGGCGTGGCCGCTGCGCTCCGCGGGGGCGGTCGCGTCCGCGTCGCGCGGCGCCACGATGGCAGGGACGGCGACGAGCGCCGCCACCGCGGCGAGGCATCCGCCGAGAAGGGCCCTGTTCATGCGCGCAGACCCTCGCGGATCTCGCGGGCGAGCGCCTCCGACGCGCGGGCGATCGCCGATGCATAGTGCGGATCCGCCTTGTCAAACGCATAGATGACCGAGCGGCTCGCGGTGACGATGGCGTCCCGCCCTGAGTCGCCGAAGAGCGGCCTGATGTCGGCGAGCGTGCCGCCCTGCGCGCCGTAGCCGGGCACGAGCAGCACTGTGCGCTTCAGCCGTGCACGCAGCGCAGCGCCGTCAGCCGGCTTCGTGGCGCCGACGACGGCGCCGAGCTGGCTCATGCCGTGCGTGCCGCAGCGCGCGGCGCCCATCTCCTCCACCATGTCCGCGACGGCCTCCGCCACTGTCCGTCCATCCGCGAGCCTGAGCGCCTGCAACGCATCCGAACCCTCGTTGGACGTGCGCACGAGCACGAATGCGCCGAGCCCTGCCTCAAGGAACGGCGTCAGCGTGTCCGGGCCCATGTAGCCGCTCGCGGTGATCCAGTCCGCGCCAAGCGATGAGGCCGCGGCCGCATAGTGGGCTGCCGAGATGCCGATGTCGCCGCGCTTGGCATCGAGGATCGCGACGAGGCCACGCTGGCGTGCGGCCTCGATCGATGTCCGCAGCGCAGCGACGCCATCGGCGCCGTAGCGCTCGTAGCACGCAGACTGGAACTTGACCGCAGGCACATGGGCAGCGCACGCGCCGATCACGGCGATGGAGAATGCCTCGAGCGCAGCCGCGGCGGGACGTGCAGCCAGCGATGCGGGCATCCGGTCGATCACGGGATCGAGCCCAACGCACACGGGCGCATCACGCCGCGCGATGGCATCCACAAGCCTGTCTGCAGGGTGAGCGCCAAGCGCAGCGGACGTCGGTGCCATCGGCGCGAGTCTACGCACGCTGGCTCGTATCCTCCGGGCGTGAACGCAGCGCTCGCCAATGCCCCTCCGGCGCCGCCGATGCGGGCTTCGGTCCTCGCCATCGGCGACGAGCTGGTGCTCGGCTCGGTCTCGGACCGCCATGCGCAGTGGCTCTCGTCGCGCCTCGTGTCGCTCGGCTGCGAGGTGGTCGAGCACCGGACCGTCGGGGATGACCTCGAGCGGATCGCTGCGGCGATCCTGGCGTTTGCGGCGCAGTCGGATGTCGTGCTGGTCACGGGCGGGCTTGGCCCGACGGACGACGACCTGACGCGCGATGCGCTGTGCCGGGCGATGGGGGACACGCTCGTGGAGGACGCTGAGGCGCGCGACGCGCTGCGCGCACGGTTCGAGTCCCGTCGCATGCCGATCCCCGACATGAACTGGCGGCAGGCGACGAGGCCATCGCGCGCGTCGTGCGTTCCCAATCCCCATGGCACTGCGCCTGGGCTTCGCGCCACAGTCGGGGCAGCCCTGGTCTGGGCCATGCCAGGGCCGCCGCGCGAGATGCAGCCGATGTGGGAATCGCACGTGGCGCCGCGCATCGCGGAGGCGTGCGAGTCGCGCGGCTGCGCCGGGGTGCGCATCCATGCGATCCACAGCTGCGGGCTGCCGGAGTCGGTCGCGGCCCAGCGCATCCGGTCATGGATGGCTCGAGGATCGAATCCCGTGATCGGGACCACCGCGTCGGGCGCCGTCGTGTCGGCGCGGATTCGAGCTGAGGGACCGGATGCGGATCGCCGTATCAAAGAGGCCGCGGACGCGGTGCGCACGGCGTGGGCGCCGTACGTCTTCAGTGAGCAGGGGATCTCCCTTCCCGCAGCCACGGGGGCGCTGCTCGTGGAGTCGGGCGCATCGGTGTCCGTGGCGGAGAGCTGCACGGGCGGCCTGCTCGGCGGAGCGCTGACCGAGGTCGCTGGGTCAAGCGCATGGTTCGTGGGCGGCATCATGTCGTACGCGAACGAGGTCAAGGAACGTGCGCTCGGTGTACGCGCCGAGGAGCTCGCGCAGCACGGCGCGGTGAGCCGAC
>JBIIIL010000012.1:0-24284 GCA_044234825.1 Phycisphaerales bacterium | reverse complement strand
CCCGACGCTCGCTGACGCCCCCTCGGTCCCCAACGGGGGCTCAGCGAGCGTCGGGTGCGGCCCAGTCGAGGCTCGGTCTCAGCCGTGACGCGCCGAGTCGCCCCTCGAGCGCGATTCCGATCGATACGAGCGTGCCCTCATCGAAGGGCCTGCCGATCAGCGTGATCGAGGTCGGCGTGCGGGGATCGATGAAGCCTGCGCGCTGCACCAGGCTCGGGTGTCCTGTGGCGTTGGTGATCACGAGCATGCCGCCCGCGAAGGGCGGGCAGAGCAACGCATCGGCCTCTCCCATCCGGGTGCGCATCCACTCCATGAATCGACGGCGGAGCCGGTCGACCTGCACCAGCTCGATCGCCGGGACAAGCCATGCCTGGCGGAACGTGTTTGGCCATGCCTCGTCGGCCTGCCATGACAGCTGGTCGTCCGCGCCGCTTCGCGTCATCGACTCGAACGCCGCGGCGGCCTCGGCCACGAGGCCGGTCATGAGGATGCCCGGATCGCCAGGCAGCGCGATCGGGCGCTCGGCGACGGTGACGCCCGCATCACGAAGTGCTGCGATCGCCGAGGGCATGACTCGGGCCGAATCGGCCTCGATCCACGCGGGGTCGTACTCGACCCTCATCTGCGACAGCGGCTTCGCGGATCGCACGCGGAGCGGGACGGTCACGCTCGAGGGGTCGCCCATGCTCGAGCCATGGATCGCCTCGAGGACCAGTGCTGTGTCCTCGACGCAGCGCGTGATCGGCCCGACCTTGTCCCATGACCAGCACAGCGCCATGCAGCCCTCGCGCGAGACGCGGCCGAAGGTCGGGCGAAGCCCCGTGGTGCCGCAGCGCTCGCAGGGCGAGACGATCGAGCCAAGCGTCTCGGTGCCGATCGCGAACGGCACGCATCCCGCCGCGACCGCCGATGCGCTGCCTGCGCTCGACCCAGACGACCCCTTCTGCGGGTCCCATGGATTGCGGCACGTGCCCCCAAACCAAATGTCGCCGTACGCGAGCGCACCGACCGCGGTCTTGGCGACCATCACGGCGCCGGCATCCCGAAGTCGGGTCACGATGGCCGCATCGGATCCGGGCACGTGACCGCGCCATGGCTCCGCACCCCATGTCGTGGCGATGCCCGATGTGTCGAACAGGTCCTTCAGCCCATACGGAATGCCATGAAGCGGGCCGCGCCACGCGCCGCGGCGCGCCTCCGCATCGCGCGCTTCAGCCTCCGCAAGAGCCCTGTCTGCGGCGAGCGTGATGACGCATCTCAGCGTCGGATCGGCCGCACGGAGCCGCGCGATCGCGCGCTCCACGAGCAGTCGCGAGGTGATGTGGCCGCCACGCATCCACGAGGCAAGCTCGGTGACGGTCGCGAAGTCGAGCTCCGCTTGGGATGCCGGCGGGGCCTTGGCTGCATCGATGCGGGCGGAGGCGCCCTCCGTGCCCGTGGGGACGCTGGCCGCATGCTCGCCGGGAAGCAGCGCCGAGAAGACCTGCGCTGGCGCCAGCGAGCTCGGCAGCTCCCCGAAGTGCGCGCGCGCCGCGAAGAGCTCAAGCTGCTGGCCGATGGTGCGCAGCATCTGCGCGCGTTCCGCAGGGGTGAAGGAGATTCCCGCGAGTCGCTCCGCCGACGCGATGGTGTCTGCGGTCAGCGCTGCGGCGGCCCCGGATCCGCCTCCATCCGCAGGCGCCGCTGCGCCAGCGCCGCGCGAGGATGGCTGCGCTGCGCTCGTGCCGGTCGAGAGCGCTGCCGCAGGGGCGAAGGCCGCGAATGCGGCAGCCTTTGCGATGAAGAGCCGCCTGCTTGCAGGCTCCGAGCCCGGGTCATCGGGATGCCGCATGCGCGCGCTCATCGCGGGCGCCTGACGGTGACGCACGCCGTGTGGAGCGCCGCGGGGTCTGCGCGAGTGGACAGCGAGCGGAGGGTCGACGATGCGGTGCGCGGCACGATGCCTGAGTGCGCCTCCGCGCCGTTCCATGTCACCGACACGGGGAGGTCGAGGTCGCACATGTCGTCGTCGAGCAGCAGCGTGACCTCGTCGACATCGCCGGCGCTCTCGATCGAGATGCGGTTGCCGTCGCGCGTGGCCACGATGCGGGCGCCGGGCGCCGGAGTCCCCACCTCGAGCCAGTAGGCGCGGCGGTGCGTCACGTCATCCTGCAGCCACACGACGCGGTTCGGGCGCGGGTTGCGCGTGAAGCCTGCCATCCACGGAAGCGCCATCGCGTCCTGGCGGTCCATCCAGTGGCCCTTGCCGGGATGGATCACCGCCTGATGCCGGTACCCGCCTGCGTCTGCGCCAGCGAGCGCGGCGAGCGACTCCTTCCACTGCGCAGCGACGCCGTTGCGGTTGAAGGGAGTGTCGTTCTCGCCCATGTGCAGCGCAAAGCCGATGTTGCGCAGGCCGTCCGGCTTCGCGTCGTTGGGGTGTCCGGCCATCATCGCCGCCGCGGCGAGCCGGTCGGCCATGCGCGGCGCAAGCTGGTAGACGCCGTCGCCGCCTGCGCTGTATCCCATGATGTACACGCGATCGGGATCGACCTCGCCTGCGATCACGAGGCTCTCGATCAGCCGCGCATAGAGCGCATCGATGTGGCCCTGGTGCCACAGGTTCCACGTGTCCGTGGGCGCGCGCGGCACGAGGTAGATCCCCTCGGGCGGCTCGTAGAGCCGCTTCTGGTTCTCCCACTGCTGGTCGTTGACGCGCGCCGGGGCTCCGCCGCCGCCATGCATCGAGATCCACAGGCTGCGGCCTGCAGCAGGTCGCTCGCCAAAGACCTTGGTCCAGTA
Organism: Phycisphaerales bacterium; assembly: GCA_044234825.1. Lineage (GTDB taxonomy): Bacteria > Planctomycetota > Phycisphaerae > Phycisphaerales > SM1A02 > ZLKRG44. The sequence goes on along the minus strand of JBIIIL010000012.1, from coordinate 21,503 downwards.
GCGCATGGCCACATCGCCCGATCGCACCTCGCCGGATGCAAGCTCGCGCATCCGCGCATCGCGCTCGGCGTCGGCATGCGTGCGCCAGATGAGCTCGCGCACTTCCGCAGCCTCCTCGCGCGAGAGCGGTGCGGCGGACAGCGGCGCTGCGGCGAGCGCCGTCACGCCCCCGGAAGCCAGTGCGGCACGGATGGCAGCCACGCGCGGCGAGGCCACCGCCGACAGGGCAAGGTCCACGAGTTGGCCATCCTCGCGCACCGTGAAGGGCGCGGGTGCGGCGCCCGGCGCGGTCGCCACGAAGTCGCCCTTGATCGGCAGCAGCGCGGTCAGGTGGTCATTGGCGTCGAATCGCTCGTCCCGCGACGTGCCCTCGAACACCGTGGTGGGCGACGCGACGGGCACATCGCGGACCACGCGCACCGGCACGGCGATGCGCTCCCGGGAGCCGCCCGATCCCCCACTCGGCTCCGCTGCGCGCGTCACCCGGAAGCGCACGCGCGCCATGCCATGCGGCACGACTTCCGCCGCGGGCCGCGTGTAGCGGTCGGTGACATCGATGGCGCGCACCGAGTCTGCGTATCCGCTCCACTCCATGGGGAACTTCAGCGGTGACGGCCTCCACGTCACCGCATAGATCGCATGCAGCGGAGTGTCGCGGCTGGCCGTGGCGGCGCGGTCCGTGAACCACGCCGAGTCGAGGCTGTCGCCCGCGGGCTCGGCGGCGCCCGTGAATCTCCAGCGGGACCCGTCCCAGACCTCGACCCACGAGTGATTGCCGCTGCGGTCCGGCCACATCGGGATTCCCACGAACCGCGCGGGTACGCCGACGGACCGGCACGCATCAATCAGCAGGATGCTGAGCCCCGTGCACGATGCCAGGCCAGACTCCATCGACTCGGACGGCGACTGGTCAGCTCGCTTGCGCTTGGTGGAGTAGATCACCTTGGCGAGGGGGAAGAGCTTCCGGTTCAGCTGCACCGCCGCGGCGCCCGGATCCGTCACGCCCTCGATGAGCGGGAGGCTCATCGCCCGCAGCGGCCGCATCCAGGCCTCCCGGCGCTCGGACACGTTCGCGAAAGGCAGGATCGAGTCGAGGAACAGGTCCTCGCTCACGCTCGCATGCCACGGCGCGGATCGCCACGCGAGGTATGCGTCGGCGCAGTGCTCGAGCAGGAAGTCGGCGGTCACTGCGCGCGCATCGGAGTCGGGCATGTGGCGCACGAGCCACTCCATGCCCGTGCGCTGGTCGGCAGGCACCTCGCTCAGGGCGCGCTCGAGCTGGGCCCGGTTTGCGCCAGCGCGCGCAAGCGACGACTCCAGCGCCGGATCCGCCCCGAGCATGACGCTCAGCGTGCAGAGCAGGGCAGCGAGGTGGTGCGCGATCGTCACGGATTCCAGATGTAGGTGCCGATGTCCGCCGGGTTGTCGAGCACCGCGATGCGGATGTCGCCATCGACGTTGCGCATGACGACACGCGCCGCCCCGTTGTTGAGATGCGCCACGAGCCGGCGGTCGGTGTTGCTCGGGTCGGTGCACAGCCACTTCCCGACCGGGCACCGCGCGAACACGAGCCCGCCGACGGACTCCAGGTCATAGGTGCCCGAACTGCGCCCGGGCACGCGCCAGTCGATGTCGCCGTCCCTGTTCAGGATCGTGGTCGGATCGGTCATCGCGAACTGGGTGACCACCCGCACGTCGCCCTTGCTTGTCTCGACATCCACGCCGCGCGCATTGTTGGTGACGTAGACATGCCCGCGTGCCGTGCGCACCACGACAGAGCCCAGCATGGGCAGCGTGATGTCCACATCGGCCGCCTGGAGCCATGGCTCGGAATGGGTGGTTGTCGCGTTGACCACGATGGTCGAGTTGCCTTCGCGCCACTCCGATCCGACCGTGGCGGTGATCTCCGGAAGGGATGCGGTCGAGTCGCTCTTGCGGCTGGGCCCATGCATGCCGCGGCGAGTGACCTTCACCGTCGCCAGGCCCTGCTCCGTGCCCGTGCCCGGCGGATTGGCGTATGCGCTCACCGTCACGTCGCCCGCAAACAGGTTCACCACCACGTTCTGCCGGCCGACCGTCGGGATCGAGAACGTCTCGGAGTCGGCGGACTCGCCGCCGAAGGTCGCCCGAATCGGTTCGGTGATCGCGCGCTCAAGTCCGGGCCGCGGTCGGCTGCAGCCCACGATCAGGGAACCGGCGGCGAGGGCAGCGGCGACTGAGGCAGCGAGGCCGCGGGACATGGGCGTTTGAGTCTAACGCGAGGCAACGCAGTCAATAGGATGAGCGCATGGCCATTCGCGTGCATGCGCATGCCGCGGCAGCGGTGCTCCTGACGATCTCGCTGGGATTTGTCCGTGCTACCGAAGCGGCAACTCCGCCGCGCCCCAAGCCGGCGCCGCAGCCAGCGGTTCCGGAGCCGCCGCCTGCTCCGCCAGATCCCGCACCCGCACCCAGGCCGGCACCTGCACCTGAGCCTCCGCCGCCCGTGCCGGTGCCGCAACCCGAGCCGCCGCCCGCTCCCACGCCCACGCCCGCTCCAGCGCCGCAGCCGGTGCCCGCGCCTGCCCCGCAGCCTGAGCCAACACCCGACCCAGTCGCGCCGATCGCGGCGCCACCCGCGACCCTCCCGCAGCCGGACGCGGGGTCGCTTCCCGCGCCCGCACCACCGCAGCCAGCTCCTGTGGCCGTACCGGCACCGATGCCGCAGCCGGCACCGCCTGCGCCCCCGCCGACGCGCATCGACAAGGCGCGCCGGATCGTCGCACCGGAGGCGGGGGCCGAACTCCCCCGGGACGTGATCCGCGTAGCGCTGCCCGCGTCGCGGGGCGACCTGCTTGACGCCGCAGATGCGCCGCAAGGGGCGGACGAGGACCCCATTGCCGCATCGCTGCCCAAGAAGGCGGGGCTTCCGCGCGCAGGTCGCATGATTCTCTTCATGCGCGCGGTCGACAGCGACGCGCGCGGCGAGCCTGCCGATGCGCCTTTCTTCGAGGATCCGCAGCCGATGGGCTCGATCGCCGTCGCCGAGCTGCAGCCGGGCATGGAACTGGAGTTCGACGGGCAGACGATCTGGTGGCCCGGCCCGCCTGAGTGGCTCAACGGGCAGTACGACCTGCAGGTCGTGTTCGACCGGAGCGACACGGAGCGGGGGCATGGCGCGCCCGACAACCTCATCTCCGATCCTGTGCGCATCGAGTTCGACTCGTCGCGAGAGGACGCGACGACCGTGACGCTCAGCCGCCGCATTGAGCCCGAGCCACTGGAGAGCCGGAAGAACATCACCTGGTACGAGCGCAAGTCGCCGCTGCTCTCGGAGGCAGCAGGATGCGATGTCATGCACCGTGCAGCGGTCGTGGTCCCGCGCGAGTACGACAACATCCACGCCGAGCGCAGGTTCTGGCCGACGATCTACGTCATCCCCGGATTCGGCGGACGATGGACAGATGCCGTGAGCATCGCCGAGCTCCTGGCGCGCTCCGAGACGCGCGAGCTCCTGCCGCAGGCCGTGCATGTCGTGCTCGATCCCGAGTCCGCATGGGGGCACCATGGCTTCGTGGACAGCGCGGCGAACGGGCCGCGCGGCTCGGCGCTCGTGAACGAGCTGATCCCTGCCCTCGAGGAGCGCTTCAGGCTGGTGCGCGACCCGTCCGCCCGCGTGGTGACAGGCCACAGCAGCGGCGGCTGGACTGCGCTCTGGCTGCTCACGCAGTACCCCGATACGTTCGGCATGGCGTTCTGCAGTGCGCCCGACCCCGTCGACTTCTCGTCATTCCAGACAGCGGACCTGTACCGCGATGCGAACCTCTTCACGGATGCGCAGGGCATCGAGCAGCCCGCGATGCGCGTGCCGCTTGGGCCAGGGCATGACCTGGTGCCGATGACCGTGCGCGACGAGGTCTCGATGGAGCGTGCAATCTCGCCGCGCGGCGCATCCGGGGAGCAGTGGGATGCGTGGGCGGCCATGTGGAGCCCGATGGACGACCGCACGGGAGCCCCCCGGCGCATCGCCAATCCTGTGACCGGCGAGATCGATCCGGTCACCGTCGAGGCATGGTCCGCATTCGACATTGCGCGGCGCGCACGGAACGACCAGGCGGTGGCAGACACGATCGCGCGGCGAGCCCAGATCCTGTGCGGGGACCGCGACTCGTTCTACCTCGACCGTGCGGTGACGAAACTGCGAGATGCGCTGTTGCCGATCGATCGGCAGGGAAGCCTGGGCTTGATCGAGGTCGTGCCCGAGCTCGACCACAGCGCGATGGCTGCAATTGCGGCTGCGCGGTTCCGCCGGCAGATCCGCGAGCACTTCGAGCGCAGCGGCCATACAGGCCCGGACAAGGATCCGTTGCCGGATGCACCGTCGGCCGCCGAGCCAGCGTCCGCCGAATCTGCATCCGCTGAGCCCTCGCCCGCCGAGCCAGTGCCTGCCGAGCCAGTGCCTGCCGAGCCAGCGCCTGCCGAGCCAGCGCCCCATACGCCATGAAGGAAGTCCAGGACCACTGGTTCCGCAAGGCGAAGGAGCTCGGCTACCGCGCGCGCAGCGCGTTCAAGCTGATCGAGATCGACGACAAGCGCCGCATGCTCAAGCGCGGCGCGCGTGTGCTCGATGCGGGCGCCGCGCCCGGATCGTGGACGCAGGTCGCTGCCGATCGCGTCGGACCGACGGGCCATGTCACTGCAGTCGACCTCAAGGCCATCGATCCGCGCGGGCTCCCGGCGAACGTGACGCTCATCCAGTCGGACCTGCGCGACCTCGCGCCTGAGCGCTTCGGCGAGCCCTTCGACGTGGTGATCTCGGACATGGGTCCCGACACGTCGGGCGACCCGTCGACGGACAGCATCCGCTCCGTGCAGCTCTGCGATGCGCTGCTGGACCGGCTCCCGGTGTGGCTGCGCCGCGGCGGCCACTTCGTGATGAAGGTCTACGAGGGCCGCGACTACCCGGCGCTGCTCAAGCGTGCAGGCACGATGTTCACGGCAGTCAAGGGATTCAAGCCATCGAGCTCACGTGCAGAGAGCGTCGAGATGTTCGTGGTATGCACGGAGTTCAAGGGCGCAAGTCCGCCACCTCAGCAGCCCAAAGCTCAGCGCGCGCGGGGGTGGGGAACAGAACCCCCATCGCCACCAGCATGAGCCCGGCTCCGGCCAGGAATGCGAGGTGGCCGGTGACCAGCGCGAACGCGCAGCACATCAGCCCCGCGCCCTCGAGGATCGCGCCGGCGATGATGTGCGCCGTGTTCCAGCGGGCTGTGGCTGGAGTCGAGGTGTTCGCGAGCATCCGCGCGCGCAGCGCGAAGGCCAGCGGAACCGCCGACAGGACGGCAACCGCGGCGACAATCGCCATCAGCTGAATCGGCGGGATCCCTGCCTGCGCATCGGCGTTCGGCGGCGGTGCCATCGCCGGCTTCATGATCCCGGCGCCGATCAGAGCTCCGACCACTGCGGCGAAGGACAGGATGCCCATCATCAGCGCCCCAAACATGATGGCTGTGGTTCGCGAGCTGCTCATGCGATGGCCTCCACGGTGCGTGCGGTGAGCACCGCGATCCTACGCGCCACCTCCTCGACGTTCGCCCGCGAGTTGAACGCGCTGATCCGCAGGAAGCCCTCGCCGCAGCGGCCGAACCCCGCGCCTGGCGTGATCACGACTTGCGCCTCGCGGAGCAGCACATCGAAGGCCGCCCAGCTGGAGAGTCCCTTCGGGCACCGCACCCACACATAGGGCGCATCGGCGCCGCCGAAGACGCCAAGGCCAAGCCGCTCGCATGCCACGCGCAGGATCGCCGCGTTCGCGAGGTAGAAGTCCGTCAGCGCCCGCGATTGCGCACGCCCCTGGTCCGTGTACAGCGCCGCCGCCGCGCACTGGACCGGCCAGCTCACGCCGTTGGAGCATGTGGCCCAGCGTCGCGACCACAGGCGGTGCAGGGGCACGCGCGTGCCGTCGCGCGCCGTGCCGTGAAGGTCCGTCGGCACCACCGTGTACCCGCAGCGCACGCCGGTGAATCCGCCGCTCTTGGAGAAGCTCCTGAACTCGACTGCGCAGGTGCGCGCACCTGGGATCTCGAAGATCGAGCGGGGCACGGCATCATCGCGGACGAACGCCTCGTACGCGGCGTCGAAGCAGATCAGCGCGTGATGGGCGTTCGCCCACGCGACCCACCGTTCGAGGCTGCGCCGCGACAGCGTCGCGCCCGTCGGGTTGTTCGGGGAGCAGAGGTACACGACGTCAGCGGGCTCGCTTGGCGGCGCGGGATCGAATGCGTTCTCCGGCGTGCAGGGGAGGTAGGTGATGCCCGCATAGCCGCCACCCTCGAGCGCGCCGCCCGTGTTGCCCTGCATCACGTTCGTGTCGCAGTACACGGGATAGACCGGATCTGTGATCGCGATCCGGTTGCCGGTGCCGAGGATCTCGAGGAACGCGCTCGCATCGGGCTTGGACCCGTCGCTGACGAAGATCTCGTCGTCGGCCATCTGGATGCCGCGCGAGCGGAAGTCGCCCTCCGCGATGGCCCGGCGCAGGAAGTCATGCCCGGTGGGCGGCCCGTATCCCCTGAACCGCTCGTGCGTGGCGAGGTCATCCACGGCCTTGTGCATGGCGTCGATGCATGCCTGCGGGAGCGGCTCCGTCACGTCGCCGATGCCGCAGCGGATGATGCGCGGCGCGAGCGTGGGGTTCTCCTGCGCGAACGCGCTCACGCGGCGGGCGATCTCCGGAAAGAGGTATCCGGCGGAGAGCTTGAGATAGTGGTCGTTGATGTGAAGCATGTGTCTAGGGGAGTATGGCGGGCGCGCTGCGGCTGTCGCGCACGGCGCGCATCGCGCCGCCGCGAGCCCGGCGCGCAGGCTCGGACTTCACGAGGCGCACCGCGAACGCGGGCGGCACGTTGCCGAGCACGAGCTCGCGCGTCAGCGCATGGTCGCGCGCATGGCGGCGGGCGATGATGTCGTGGCCGCGGATCCGGCGCCGGCCCTCGCTGCCCACGAGCGGCGCCTTGACGGTCCGCACGCCGGCGTACTCGAAGTAGCAGAGCTCGCCGCCCGTGCGCATGAGCGCGAAGATGCGCCGGAAGATGCTCCTCACGAGCGTGGGCGGGAAGTTGTTGAACGGCAGGCCGCACACGACGAAGTCGTACTGGCCGTCCACGCAGGCATCCTCGATCGGCGATCGGTGCAGCGCCACTCGGGCCCCGGTCGCGCGCGCCCGGTACGGCGCCAGCAGCGTGCGCTCGAGCTGCTCGCAGAAGGCCGGGTTGATCTCCACGATGTCGTACACGTCGCCGTCGCGGAGAGTGCCGAGGATCTCGCGCGTGAACGGGCCCGTGCCGGGCCCGACTTCGAGGATGCGCCTCGGCGACGGCGCGGCCGAGAGGCTGCGCGTCATGGCCCGCGCCAGCACGCGCGAGCTTGGCAGCACCGCACCGGTGGTGCGGAAGTCCCGAATGGCCTCGCGCAGGAACTGCAGCATCGCGTGCGGACCGTCGCCTAGAGCTCCGGCATGAAGCGCTCACGGCCGGTGAGCGCGCCGGCGAACCCGGCAAAGACCTGTGGGATCTGCTCGAGGTCCTTGAGCGACGCGAGCTCGACGGGCGTGTGCATGTAGCGGATGGGCAGGCTCAGCAGGCCGCTCGGGATGCCGCCCGCGCGCAGGAACACGGCATCGGTGTCGGTGCCGCTCCGGCCGGGAGTCGCCGAGCGCTGCAGCGGGATCGACGCTGCCTCGGCTGCAGCGACCAGCCGCTCGACCACCTGCGGCTGCATGGCGCCGCCTACGGCAATCTTCGGCCCCGCGCCCATCTTGAACTGGCCGTGCTGCGCCGCGCTGATGCCGGGGCTGTCCGTCGCATGGCCCACGTCAGTGACGAGCGCGACCTGCGGGCGCAAGCTCTCGGCCACCATCGTGGCGCCGTGCAGCCCGACTTCCTCCTGCACGGTGCTCACGGCGACCACGCGGACCTTCACCGATGCGCGTCGCTCCGCAAGGAGGCGCAGCGTCTCCGCTGCGACGAAGGTGCCGATGCGGTTGTCGAGCGCGCGCGCCACGATCAGCCCATCTCCCATGAGCAGGCTGCCCTCCATGAGCACGCCGGGATCCCCGACGCGCAGCTTTGCCTGCGCCGCGGCCTGATCCGTCGCCCCGATATCGATGAACAGCTCATGGACCTTGCGGACCTTGTCCGCGTCCTTGTCCTTGAGGTGGACTGCAGTGGCGCCGATGAGCCCGACGACAGGCGACGTCACCCCAGGCGCGCTCGAGCGGAACTGCACGCGGTGCCCGACGATCGCAGCCGCATCGATGCCGCCGATCGCGCGGCAGTACACGAAGCCCTGCGCATCGATGTGGTTGACCATCAGGCCAATCTCGTCCGCATGGCCCATGACGGCCACCGTCGGCGCGCCCGAGCCTCCCTGCGGCGGGCTGAGCTCGGCGAAGCAGTTGCCGTAGGCGTCGTTCCATACGCGATCGGCGAACGGCTTCACGTAGGCCAGCCACACCTTCTGGCCCTCGTGCTCAAAGCCCGAGGGACTGGGGGTGTCGAGCAATCTCCTGAGGAAATCAAGGCTTTCGGGTCGCACGGGTGCAGGCTAGCGCATGGTGTCGGACGGTCCGCAACGGCTACCCTTCACTCCATGCAAGTCCCAGTTCGAAGTGGCTCCGTGTGGGCCGGTGCGTTCGCATGTTCCCTCATGTCAGCAGTGTGCCTTGCAGGCAACGTCGACCTTCCGAGGGCGCCATCGGTCAGCCCTGACGGATCGAAGATGTCCTTCACGTGGCGCGGCGACATCTGGGTTGCGCCGATGTCCGGGGGACAGGCAGTGCGTCTCACGAGCCACCCCGGCACCGAGCTCCGCAGCGCGTGGCTGCCTGACGGCAGCGCCATCGTGTTCGAGAGCGACCGCGAGGGCGGCCGCAACCTCTTCATCGTCAACGCCGACGGCAGCGATGTGCGCCAGATCACGAAGATGGAAGGCGGCGTCATGCTCAGCGGCGTTGACACGCTCGCTGACGGCACGGTTGCGATCGTGGTGGACGGCACCGTCGAGAATGACCTTTTCAGGGGCAGCCGCCCCTACTGGCTGCCGGTGGCCGGGGGCGAGCTGCGCCGCCTGCACGATGCGTTCGGCGCCTCGCCAGCCGTGTCGCCCGACGGCACGCGCGTGCTCTTCGAGCGAGGCGGAAGCGCCACGAACCGCCGCGGGTACCGCGGCGCGGACCAGCGTGACATCTGGATGTTCGACACGCGCGCCGAGCCTGCGAAGGCGTTCACGCAACTGACCACTTGGGAGGGCAACGACTGGTCCCCGTGCTGGGTGGACAACGACTCGTTCGTATACCTCTCCGACCGGGAGTTCAACACGCAGAACGTGTACCGGCAGTCGGTCGCGCCCGGCGCCACGCCCAAGCGCCTGACCGACTTCGACAAGGATGACTGCGCTGCGCTGAGCGTGGGCGGGGGCGGGAAAGTCGCAGCGGTGCTGAACTGGGACACCATCTACAGCCTTGCACTCGATGCCCCAGGCGCGAAGCCGGTGGCGCTGAAGTTCACCGCATCGGAGGACATGGGCGATGGCGCCGAGCTGAAGAGCCTCGCGACCGCGACGACGGAAGCCGCGCTCAGCCCGGATGGCAAGACGATGGCGATGGTTGCGTATGGCGACGTGTGGGTGCGCCCGCTCGAGGGACGCGGCTCGGCACGTCGCGTCACGGCAACATCTGCGCGCGAGAAGGACATCACCTGGACTTCCGACGGCTACGGCCTGCTGTTCACCACCGATGAGGGCGGGCGCGAGTCGATCATGATGGCGACGGTCACGGCGACTCGCGGCGAACTCGCCAAGAACATGACGGATGCGCTGACGCCGCCGCCACCACCGCCACCACCGGCGCCTGAGCCAGCCGCTGCACCGGCCGCGGCGTCCGCACCAGCGCCAGCGCCAGCGCCCGCCGCAGAGCCGGCACCGGCGCCCGCACCAGCACCGGCAGCAGCTCCTGCACCTGCACCAGCCCCTGCGCCACCGCCCGCGGCTCCGGCAACACCTGCACCTCCAGCTCCGCCCGCATCGCCGAACCCTGGATCCGAAGACTCCACTGATCAGGAGCCTCCGGCTGCGCCCGCGCCGGCGACGCCGCCTGCCGCACCGGGGACACCGCCTGCCGCGCCGGCGACACCGCCTGCCGCGCCGGCGACACCGCCTGCCGCACCGGCGACTCCGCCTGCCGCGCCGGCGACGCCGCCTGCCGCACCGGGGACACCGCCTGCCGCGCCGGCGACACCGCCTGCCGCGCCTCCCGCACCCGCGAAGCCGGAGCCGCCAAAGCCAGATCCGGCGCGATGGGCCGATGCGGTTCGATTCGCGGTCGAGCCGCTCATCAACGACGCTGACCAGCACGTGCGCGAGGCCAACCCGAGTCCGGACAACTCGCGCATCGCGTATCGGCGCGGTCGCGGTGACATCATGGTCATGGACATCGGCACGCGAAAGTCCACGTGCATCATCCCGGGATGGGATCCCTCCATCGACGTGCGATGGAGCCCCGACGGGAAGTTCCTTGCCTACTCGCAGGATGACCAGGACAACAACCGCGACGTGTGGATCATCCCCGCCGACGGCTCGGCGCCGCCGCGGAACATCACGCGCCACCCCGACAACGATGCCGCGCCGCGCTGGTCCGCCGACGGCAAGATGATGGCGTTCATCTCGGAGCGCAACAACAACGAGGCCGACGCGTTTGTGGTGACGCTCGACAAGTCGCTCGAGGGCCTGCAGTCGGCTGAGCGCGAGAAGTACTTCAAGGACGCTGGAGAGGCCGCGCGCAAGCGCAAGGTGCCTTCGGTCCGCGACTGGGCGCCGCCGAAGCCGCCCGAGGCCCAGAAGCCCGACCAGCCTGACGCGGCGGCGAAGCCTGCTGACGCGCCGGCGGCCGAGGCGAAGCCGGCAGACGCACCGGCTGCGCCGGCGGGCGACCAGAAGCCCGCAGATGCACCAGCGCCCGCAGCCAACCCGGCGGCGGCGCCTGCTGCTGGTGCCGCTGCGCCCGCGAGCGCGCCACCTGAAGACAAGAAGGCGGACGATGCCGGATCCAAGAAGGCGGAGGAGAAGCCAGCGGATGCCACGGGACCTTGGGATCCCTCGTGGTCGCTCGATGACGCGTACCTGCGCGTGCGCCGCGTGTCATCGTTCGCGGGCCCGGAGGGTGACATCGAGATGCTGCCCTCTGGCGAGTACCTGATCTTCGGCGGCGCGGGGCCCGCCGGTCCGGGCCTCTACAACTCGAAGTGGGACGGCACGGGCCAGCGCAAGATCTCCTCGCGCGTCAGCGTGCGCGGGCTCAACTTCGCGGGCGACCAGATCGTCGGCGTGTCGGGCGGCAAGGCCTGCCTCGTGCCGGTCAACGGCACAGGCGGCAGCAATGACGGTCCTGGCCGAACCATCGACGTCGATGCGACAATCCGAGTCGACCTCGCCAAGGTGAACGAGCAGAAGTTCCTCGAGGCGATGCGCCTCATGGAGGAGAACTTCTACCACCCCACGATGAAGGGGCTCGACTGGCGCGCCGTCACGCAGCACTACCTGGAGCTGGCGCAGCGCGCGCGCACGTCCAGCGAGTTCGACTCGATCGCCAACCGCGCGCTCGGCGAGCTCAACGGAAGCCACCTCGCGATCCGCTCGCCCGGCGGCAACTCGCCGCTCGCGCAGGCGCAGGGGCGCCTCGGCGTGCGCACCGAGAACGTGCCCGCGGGCCTGAAGGTCACCTTCATCATGCCCGAGTCGCCCGCCGCGACCGCACGCAACCCGCTCCGTGTCGGCGACATCATCACGCATGTGGATGAGGCGCCCGTCGCTGCCGAGAGCACCCTCGACTCCATGCTGACCGGCGCGACGGGCCGCGAGACCTGGCTCACCATCAAGCGCACCTTCGACGATGGCAGGACAGCATCCTTCGACGTCTCCTTCGAGCCCACGAGCGCGTCCACCATCGGGACCATCGCCTACAACGAGACTCGCCGCCGCGCGGCGCAGCTCGTCGACGAGTGGTCTGGCGGCCGCATCGGCTACATCCACATCCAGAGCATGAACCAGCCGTCGCTCGACGAGTTCGAGCGCGACCTGCACGCGGCGGCGCATGGCAAGGACGGCCTCGTCGTCGATGTGCGCAACAATGGCGGCGGATGGACGGCCGACCGGCTCCTTGCGTCGATCATGGCGCCCCGGCACGCCTACACCGTCCCCCGCGGCGCTGACCCCAAGCACACCGACGGCTATCCGCAGGACCGCCTCTTCATCCAGCGGTTCTCGATGCCCATGAACATGCTCTGCAACGAGAAGAGCTTCTCGAACGCCGAGATCGTGGCCCATGCGTTCAAGACCCTCAAGCGGGGCACGCTTGTCGGCATGCCCACCTACGGCGGAGTGATCTCCACGGGCAGCGCATCGCTGCTCGATGGCACCACGGTGCGCATGCCCACGCGAGGCTGGTACCTCCTCGACGGCACCGACATGGAGAACAACGGCGCCGTGCCGGACATCGTGGTGCCGCAGACGCCCCAGGCCGAGGCTGCGGACCGGGACGAGCAGCTCAAGGCCGCGGTGGACGACCTCATGAAGCGCCTGCCGGCGAAGGGCTGATCGCGGGACGGCCTGCCATGGACCCGATCCGCTACCACACCTTCAGGCCGCATCCGTGGCACGGCCTGCGTGTGGGTCCCGATCCGCCGCACGTTGTGCATGCGTTCATCGAGATCACGCCGTTTGACCTGGTGAAGTACGAGGTCGACAAGCTGTCGGGCTACCTGCGCGTCGACCGCCCGCAGCGCACCAGCGCGACGCCGCCGATGCTCTACGGCTTCATCCCGCGCACGCTGTGCGCCTCGCGCGTCGCGGCCCTGTCTCCGACCGCGAGCTCCGCCGATGGCGACCCGCTTGACATCTGCGTGCTGTCGGAGCGCCCGATCGACCGTGCCGAGGTGGTGCTTGACGCTCGGGTGATCGGCGGGCTGCAGGTGCTCGACGGCGGCGAGGCCGACGACAAGATCATTGCGGTGCTGGTGGGCGATGCCGTCTGGGATGGCGCGCGCGACATCGCCGACTTGCCGCCGCGGCTCGTGGAGCGGCTGCAGCACTACTTCGCGACGTACAAGCTCACGCCAGGCGAGGCGGCGCCAGTGCTGGTGCGCGACGTGTACGGCGCGGAGCGGGCCGCGCGGGTGGTGGAGGCTGCGGTCGAGGACTACGCGCGCGTCTATCCCGGACCGCTACCCGACCCGCGCGGCGGCGCCTAGCGCGATCAGCTCGACCACGCGGCCAGCAGCACCGCAAGGTCAAGGCCGTCGACGGCGCCGTCGCCGTTGAGGTCTCCGGAGCCGCTGCCGCCCCAGTTCGCGAGCAGCTGAGTGAGGTCGATGCCGTCGACCTTCCCGTCGCCGTTGAGGTCGCCGGGGACCGATCCGCCCGAGAGGTCGATCGTCGCGGAGTCCATGTCGACCGGCGCGCTGCGGCCCGTCGCCACCCACAGGTCGTAGGCAGTCTGTCCTGTCCCGTCCGTCACGTTCGTGTCGCGGAGGAACTCCATGTACTCCCGGCTGGAGGTCTGCGCGTAGAAGGTGACGACGGCGCTGCGGGCGCCTGCGGGAATGTCGTACAGGGTGTCGTCCCAGTGCTGCCCATCCGCGTACGAGTACCCCACCGCGCCTGAGCCGAAGGCATCGAAGGCGGCGTTGGTGAATCCGCGCGGCGGGATGCGGTTGTCGAGGACCACCACATTGTTGAGCACGAGATGGAACTTCGTGCCGGGCGGCAGGTGCACCTGCTTCGCGATGGTCTCGTCGATCGCGTGGTCGGCGCGGTAGACCTTGGTGCTCGACTCGTCGAGGGTGGCGGTGGCGTAGTCGTACGCGCCGCGCTCGGCCACGAGATTGCCGGCGGCATCGAGGAACCGCACGTTCACCCACATCCGGCGTCCCTCGACATAGCCCGTCGGAAGCTTGTGGCCGGACTGGTTGATGATGCGCACCTTCAGCCTCGGGCCCTCGCGCGAGAGCTCCATGTCGCTCGCGTCGCGCAGCATCTGGATGTTGCGGGCGGTGGCGGCCTCCACACGATCGGCGGTCAGCCCGAGGTTGTCCGCCTCGTCGCCCTGCGCCATCCTGATCGCCCTCATCACCCATGTGTTCGCGCCCGAGAACGAGTGCTGCCCGATGTCGTCGCGCTCGTACTTGGGGTCGCCGTCGAAGAAGATGCAGCCGCCGCCCACCTGCTTGGGCATGTGGCAGTCCTGGCAGCTCGACACGACGCCATCTGGGGTGTTGCCGCCGAAGCGCCGGTCGGCGAACGCGACGCCCATCGACGCGAAGGTCGATGCGGCCCACTCCGAGTACGTCCGCTGCTCGGGGAACATCTCGTCGGCCTTCGCGGTCGGGTGCGGAGCGCCAAGCGAGTTGAGCGCGTAGGTCCCGTCAGCCAGCTTGGTGTAGGTGGGCGTGCTCACGTCGTGGCACTGACCGCAGAAGCGACCCTTGGTGTGGAACGGCGAGTACACGAGCTCCACCGAGCCGTGGAAGTTGATCGGCACGTCGTCGTACGGGCCTCGTCGGGTGTTCTTGGGGTCCACCACATAGTTCGCGTTGCCGCGGTCATCCGGCAGGTTGCCTGCCGCTGCCAGCGCGGCGAGTATCTCCACGTCGGGCGTTGGGTCGTCGTTCTCGGGGTACCCCACGGCGCTGTCCGGACCGATCACCGGATTCACGGCACGGTGGCAGAAGGCGCAGTTGACGCCATCGAAGTCCTCGCCCTCGAAGAGGGACATGTCTCCGGTCACGCTCTTGCCGTTGAGCCACGCACCTGGCGCGTGGCAGCGGATGCAGAACTCCCCAGCAAGGTGCGCGTCCTGGTTGGCGACCGCGAGCGCCGCATGGAACACCGGATCGCGTGCCGACTGCCCCATGAGGCTCACCACCCACGAGTCGTATGGCGCGGTTGTGGGGCTGTACTCGCCATGGCAGAACTGGCAATTGTTCGATGCCACGATTGGGTCGAACCCTACGCCGGAGGCATTGGGCTGCGTGCCTGGCATGAAGAAGTCCGAGTCCGTCGTCGGCACCTGCACCTGTCCGCTCCCGCCGCCTGATCCTGCGCCGGCGAGGAACGACAGCAGCGCCACTGTGGCGAACGCACCAAGCGACACGACAGCCACGGCGCGCCGAGAGCGTCGAGCACGGAACACGGGCGTGCGATCGTCGGTGGTGGAACGGCTCATCACGTCATCAGGCAGTCTGTCTCGGGCGGCAGTCCTTCGTCGGATCGGTGCGGCAGGGCCTTCGGGCAATCGCCATCGGTTCGGCATGATCTATACGCAAGTCATGCGGCGGCGACCTCCATGCGGGGATTATCTGTCGCCAATATCCAAAAGGTTGGGATGGGGGAAGCCCAAGTCAAGCGGGAACCAGGCGGACCTCCTGTCAGTCCCGCAGGACCGATCGCAGAACGAGTTACAGGTCCCGACCGGCGGCGGGCGCACCTCACGGAGAGGCTTGGGCGGGGGCGGATTCGACCGCCGGGGTCGCCTGAGACAGCGCTTGCGCAATCGCAAGGCCGATGGTGCGCTCGTACGCCTCGTCGCGTCCAGAGGGATTCCACACCGAACGGAAGCGGGTCGACCCGTCGGCAGGCGCGGAAGGATCCTCGCCGCGCGTCTCCTCGTACCTCGACGACAGCGTGCCCGAGTACGAGGAGAGCGCGATGCCAGGCGCTGCGGACTTCTCGAGGTAGACCCACACGCGCGCCTCGATCGGTCCGGTCCAGGACTGAAGGTCAAACCGCTCGAGGTCGCTCCGGCTCCCCGGAAGCGCCGCGCCCTGCAGCGTGCCTTCGGCCGCGAGCGGCGGCGGCGACCAGCCAGCAGGGGTGAACTCGACCCTCACCCGGCGCCGGGTGTTGACGAGCGTGTTCGCGGCGGTCTGGTCGATGCTGTCATTGTCGAGCCGCCATGGCTCAAGCAGCGTGCCCGCGTGGCGCGTGTCTGTCTCGATGATGCCGGTCGTGCGGTCAACGACGATCGCGTTGAACCCATGGTCGCGGGCCGCCGCGATCGCCGCGTCGAACGCCTGCGGATAGCTGCCCGGCGACACGGTGAGCGATCGCGGCCCGTCGTGGGAGAGGCAGCCGCATGGCGCGGCCGCGAGCAGGCAGGCCGCGGCGGCGCGAATGAGCGACTGTGCGGTGCGTCGTGGCACGCCGGAAAGTCTACGACGCCGCCGCGCCGCCCGAGCCGATGTCGATTCGGGGGTCGATCCAGTGGTACATCAGGTCCACCACGAGGTTGAACACCACCAGCGTGAGCGCATAGACGAGCACGATGCCCATGATGAGCGTGATGTCCTTGCCAAGCACGGCCTCCACGAAGTGGCGTCCAAGGCCAGGCACCGCAAAGACCTTCTCGACCACGAACGACCCGGTCATCGCGGCCGCCGTCGCGGGCCCAAGGAAGCTCAGCACCGGCAGGAACGCGTTCTTGAGCGCATGCCGGGTCGCGGCGCGCCGCCTCGACAGTCCCTTCGCGACCGCAGTGCGCACATGATCGCTCGTCATCTGCTCGATCATGCCGAGCCGGAGCAGGCGCGCGATGTACGCCGCGAACGGCAGGGAGAGCACGACTGTCGGGAGGATGATGTGCTCGACGCCGCCCCAGCCGCCCACAGGGAAGATCCTCAGCTGCGCAGCGAGCAGCACGAGCAGGAGCGTGCCCGTCACGAAGCTCGGCACGCTGATGCCGACAAGCGCGATGAGCTGCACGCCCGCGTCCGCCGCCCCGCCCGGCCTCAGGCCGCCCGCGATGCCGGCGCATGTGCCGATCGCAAGCGCGAGGAGGATCGCCCCGATGCCGAGCGTCGCGGACACCGGGAAGCCTGCCGCAATGATCTCGTTCACGGTCCAGTCAGGGTGGCGAAGGCTCGGCCCGAAGTCGAATGGGCGCGGATGCGCACCCATGACCCACGCGACGCCACTGGCCTTGGATGCGTAGTCGACGAGGAATGCGCCCGGATCGTCAAGCCGGTACTGCGCGCGCATGGCCGCGGCGATCTCGGGCGGCGGTCGTCGGCCCTCCTGCTCCAGGGGATTGCCAGGCACGAGCCATGCGAGCGCGAACGTGACCAGCAGCACGGCCGCGAGCACGAGCGGCACCTGGACCAGCCGACGCAGGACCATCGCGATCACGGCGATGGCGCTCCGGGCGCAGCGGCATCCGGCCGGTGAAGCCGGTCGAGGTACTGCGCGAGCGGACCGCGCCGCGAAAGCCCGCGCAGGTGGGCCGGGTCGTACATGTAGACCGTCACGTACTGGCACAGCGGCATCAGCGGCATGTCCTGCTCGACGAGGATTCGCTCCGCATCGCGGAGCAGCGCGGCCCGCGTCGTGCGGTCGACCTCGGCGGCGGCCGCATCGAGCAGCGCGTCATACGCCGGGCTGCGGTAGGCGCGGTCATTGTTCCCGTCGGTCGAGCGGTTGAGCTCGAGGAACGTGGTGGGATCGGGGTAGTCGGCGAACCAGCCTCCGCGGGCCACCATGAAGTTGCCGGTGCGGAGGTCCTCCTTCGCGAACTTCCCGTCCTTGCCGCGCAGCTCGCACTCCACGCCGAGCGTCTCGCGCCACATCTGCGCCAGCGCCAGCGCGACGTCACGGGTGCGCGGGTTGCCGGTCATGTACAGGATGTCGACGACGGGAAACCGCTTGCCTTGCGCATCCTCGATGCGGCCATCGCCATCGCGGTCGCTCCAGCCGGCAGCGGCGAGCTCCGCGCGCGCCGCATCCGGATCGTGCGACAGGCCTGCAGGCGGCTCGTACCAGTCGAAGGCACCGGCAGGGACGAGGGAGCCGGAGACCAGTTCGCGCAGCCGCGTGACCTTCTCTGTGATCGCCTGCTTGTCGACCGCGCGGGCGAAGGCTCGGCGCACGCGCGCATCCGAGAATGGGTTGGGCCGGCCGTCGGGCAGCGTTGGCCTGCAGTTGAAGTTCCAGAAGTCGGTGCCGAGCGCAGGCAGCACGTGGACGTCGCGGCGCTCGCCCGGGCCTGGCGCCGGAAGGGCAGCCATCGCCGCATCGTCATCCATGCCCGACTCCTGCAGCGCACGCCACTGGGAGGCGTGCCGCCCGAGCCAGGCGCGCTGCTCGTCGGCCATGTCCGCGCGGTACTCGACGGTGAGGTCGCTGATCCAGTCGACATCGCCGGACTGGAAGGCGAGCACTGCGGTGTTCGAGTCCTCGATGGGCCGCAGCTCGACCGACGCGGGCCGCACGCTCGCGCGGTTCCAGTAATGGGGGTTGGGCTCGAAGCGCATGCCGCGCTTGTAGCGCCAGTCGGTCACCATCATGGGCCCGTTGCTCACCAGCGTGCCGGGCTTGAGCCAGGCCGGATCGATCCTCACGCGCCCGGACTCCGGGTCGATCGACAGGTGCGCATCCAGGGTCGGCCTGTGAACCGGAAACAGCGTGGGGAATGCCGCGATGCTTGGCCAGTACGGCGTCGGCTGCACGAGCTCGACCTCGATGGTGCGGAGATCGGGCGTCCGCACCGCGACAGTGTCGCGGTACCTCTGGATCGTGCGCGCCCACAGGTCCCGGGCCGCCTCCGCGCGCGTGCCCTCCGGAAGCTTCGCGATCGCCTCGAGCTCACGCGCCCTCCACTCGAAGAGCTCACGCCCGCCACGGATCAGGAACAGGAATCCCGAGTAGTCGGCAGCGAGGTCTGGCAGCAGGGGCCGCATCCAGGCCCGCGCGAAGTCCTCGGATGTCACCGGATCGCCATTGGACCACCGCGCGTCGGGCCGCAGCGTGAATGTCCACGTGCGCCCGTCGGGAGACACGCTCCACGACTCGGCAGCTCCCGGCCGGGGATCGGCGCCATCGGGCGACTCGGTGCACAGGCCCTCGAAAATCGACTGGGCCACGCGCACGTCCTGCTGGTAGGTCACGCGCTGCGGATCGAGCGTGAACACGTCCGGGCTCACGAAGACGATCTCGGCGCGCGGAAGCGGCCGGTCAAGCGCCACAACCCCACCCACCATCAGGGCGAGCAGGGCAAAGGGCGCGAGTGCGCGCAGCATCAGGCTTCAGCTTCCGCGGGATCGGCCTGGGGTCCGGCCCAGGATCGTGCGCAGGTTGCCCGCGAGGGAGGCCACTTCGCGGAAGTCGCTGTCGGTTGCGCCGGCGCCCTTGGGTGGCGCCTCGCCCATCGCGACGACCTTGCCGAGGACAGGGGAGAGCCCCTTGTTCATGACGGCAAGCTCCGTCGGCGGGGTCAGCGCCACCTGCTGCTGAAGGACGACGCCAAGCGACCGCCAGAGCGCGTGCACGAGCGCCGCATCGTCGCCGCCCTTGCCGACCCGATCGGTGAGCGACTTGATGGCATCCACCTGGGCCTTGCGCGCCTCCTTCTGGACGGGCGCAGGCACGGTCTTGCTGGTCGCGAGCGCGAAAAGCGACTGGAAGTCGTAGGTCGCCGCCATCCACGCCGATTCGGACTGGATGGCCTGCTTCATGGCGCGCACGACGACCGTCGCCTGCGCGTCGTTCATCGTGGTCTTCGAGATGGACGAGGGGATGCCGCTCGCGGCCACGAGCCGCAGCGCGGCGCACCGCTGCGTCTCCGGATCGGCTGCCTTGCACAGCGCGAGCACAGAGTCGGACGTGCAGATGGCCCGCATCACCTCAAGCGCGTTGGTGGCAGCCATCAGGTCCTTGGCCCCCACGATCTCGTTGAGCCGCGGGAGCATGACCTTGGAGCACTCCGCGCGGAAGAGCGGCGTGGCGGTCGACTGGCTCAGCGCTCGCACGAGGTCGGCGCGCGCGGTCCGCATGGCATCCTGGTCGGTTCCCGAGAGCTTGACGAGGTTCTGCTCGAGGAACTCGCCAAGCGCGCGCGACTCCTCCGGCGTGAGCGGCCGAGTGGCCGTGACGATGGAGCCGGGCAGGCGTGACGCCTGGGCGTGCGCGGTGAGCGCGGGCGCGGTGATGGCGATCGCCGCCAAGCACGTGATGGCATGGGCCCACAGCATGAAGCAAGCGATCTTACCGAACGGTTTGCGTTGCCGCCCCGACTACACTTCCTCTCCGATGCCGCATGCCCTGCGCCTGATCGCCGCCGCCGCATGCATCGCGTCACTTTCGGGCGTCTGCTGGGGGGAGTCCGACGATTCTGTGCAGGGAGCGCGGGCGGCCGCGGAGGCCAAGGTCGCGGCTCGCCTTGCGGACGCGTGGACCCGGGAGGGATTTCGGGTGCTCGAGCCTGCCGACGTGGTGCCGGCGGACCTCGCCTGCGGGCTCAAGATGCTCCAGGCGGCCGCCGAGCTCAAGCCCCAGGATCCCGCGGTGTGGCGGCACCTGTTCCGTGCAGCGCAGCTCGCCGGTCCCATCATGCCGGAGTCCGAGGGGGTGGCCCGCAATGCGCTCTCGACGCTCGCGAAGCTGGCGCCCGACGACCAGGTCGTGCGACTCCAGCGCATCGTCGACGCCGTGGAGCAGCGCGATACCGCCGAGTCGAGGATCGGCGCATTCCGATCGTTCCTCGCGCCGGAGGTCGTGAGCTCGATCGGCGCGCCGGTGGCTGCGCGCCTGGCGTTCGACGTCGCGCTGCTCGAGTCGCGACGGGGCAACATGGATGCCTTCGCGCAGGATGTGGCGCTCGCGCTGTCCCTCTCGCCCGCATTTCCGGCGGCAGCCCAGTCCGCAGCCGGCTTCTTCGCCGAGCGATCCGACGATCCCGTTGGGCAGGCCGAACTGCTCGTGACGGCCGTGATGGCGGATCCCGGAGATGAGCGGACGCTGCAGCGCCTGGGCAACCTGCTGCTGCAGCACGGGGCGTACGGCTCCGCGGCGCGCGTGTACCGGATGGCAGGCGACGCGGCGTCGGCGGCCGATCGCTCGCAGAACATCCAGGATGTCATCGCATCCGACGCGGCGCTGGCGCTCTGGATGGCGGGAAGGCCCGCTGATGCCGTGGAGCTCATGAAGAGGCGGAGCCAGCGTCGCGCCGAAGCCTTCGTCGAGGCCGTCCTTCAGCAGAACCCGACGCTCACGCGCACCGAGGCGGCTGCAATTGCGCCGCTCGTCCCGACGATTGCCATGTCGATGGAGATAGCGCTCATGCGCGCGGTCGACGACGCTGCCGGCGCCGCATCCGCGCGCGAGCGGCTGCTGTCGGGCACGAGCACATCCGCGAAGCTCTCCATGGAGCAGTCTCCGCCGCTGTCGGACATCGCCGCGGAGACCCTGCTCGAGGGCGCCAATGCACTGGCGCTCCTGGGCGGTTCGGAGGACCAGATTCGGTCTCTCGTGAAGGCTGCAGGGGAGATCGCGCCGCTCACGGAGCCCGCGAAGGCCCGGTTCGAGGCGTGGATCCTGCTCAACTCGGGCCAGCCTGCGAAGGCGCTCGAGCTCTTCGCCGCGAACTCGGCAGACGACGCGGTGACCGCATACGGCACGGCGATGGCGGAGACCGCGGCGGGCGACCG
>JBIIIL010000130.1:0-7344 GCA_044234825.1 Phycisphaerales bacterium | reverse complement strand
CGGCCGCGTAGTGAATGGGCGCGGACGGAATCAGTCACGCCGCCGGCGCTTGGCCACGAGCCCAACAGCCCCAAGCACCGCAAGGGCTCCAGGCGCGGGCAGCGCGCAGCCGACGACCTTGTCGGACCAGCCGCCCTGGCCGCCCCGGAAGCGCACGACCATGCCGTAGCCGACTTGATTGAGCGCGATCTCGGCATCGAGCGCAGCCAGCGCGGCGGCGCTGCCGGTCATGTTGAACGTGAAGGTCGCCGATCCGCCGGTGCCGATGCCTGCCGACGGGCTGCCTCCCCCTAGGAAGTTCCCATTGAGCCCCGCACCCGCCGTGAAGCTGCCGTACGGCGATACCGCGATTGGGCTTGGGATGTTGAGGAACGCCGCGTTCGAGCTCGACACGAATGTGAGCCCGCTCGCAGTCCCGTTTGGGGTCAGCGCAAGCGCCGTGATGAATCCCCCAAGCGAAGGATCGACCGTGTTCGTGAGGACGATCGAGACGGTCGCGTTCGTGCCTCCGGTGTAGGTGTACGTGAGCTGCGCATCGAAGCTTCCGATGTCCTCAGTGCTGCAGCAAGGGGCATACGTCGCCGTCGAGAACGTGGCCTGTGCCGGTCCGGCGCACATGCCCGATGCGAGAAGCGCGCACGCAAGCGCTCGCCAGAACGAAATGATCATTCGAGTCATCAACAGTCTCCCATTAGGTGGTTGCAGAGCGGGAGGGAAACACCTGCGCCGACGATGACGCCGTCCACTCCCGGTCGCACAGAGCGCGATCCGCAGGACCTATTCGCGCGATCTGCGCATGCCCATCTGCACATGCCTAAAGGCAAAAGCGACGCGGCCGGCCGGTCCCTCTCGAGACCGGCCGGCGCGCCCACTTGCCCGAACGAACTCCGCGGTCAGCCCGCGCTCACGCGCGGCGGCGACGCAAGCCGACGACACCGGCGAGACCCAGGAGGGCCACAGCGCCAGGAGCAGGCACTGCGATCGCGTCGATGTAGCGGTTGAAGGCGAGCGTCCCTGCGTCTCGGAACTGGCCGATGGCGGTGATGGCGCCAGTGACCGGGTTGATCGAGACGAGCTGGTTGGATGTGATGCCCGTCGTGCCGCTGCCCACGAGCTCGACGCCGAATAGGGTGCTGCCGAGGAACTCGAGCGCGCCGATGCGCGCACTTGCAGTGCCGCCGCTGAAGGGTGTCGGCCCGAACAGCTGGCCTGTGCCGGTGTTCACCTGCCAGAGGTTGCCCGTCGCAAGATCCGGCGCGCAGAACATCGTGCCCTGGGCATTCGACGCGAGGCCGCTGCCCGTCGTGTTGAGGTTCTGCCCGTTGGGACCGACGACAGTCCCTGCGCCGGTCGCGGTGTTGATCGTCATCAGCGAGCTGAGCGATCCCTCCGCCCATCCGTAGAGAGTGCCACCGGCAAGATCGAGGTCGGCGCCGAAGTTTGGCGGACTGAAGCCGAGAGCGCCAACCTGCGTGACTTGGCCGGTCAGCGGATTGATGCGCACCAGGCCATTCGCGAGCGTGGGGCTCGCGCCCGACGTCGTGCCCCACAGCCACTGATTGACCGAGTCCCACGCCATGCCGTTGATCGCGTAGCGATTGCCTGCGACATCCACCAGTGCGCCAACGGTCGTCGTAAGGCCGGTGGCCGTGTCGACGGTATAGAGGTTTCCGGCAGTGCTGAGCGCACCATCGGCGGCATACAGGGTGCCGGCGTGCGCGGATGGCCCGGCCATGCAGGCAAGCGCCACCGCGGGCATGGCACATGCCCCAATTCGCCACGAGAACAGGTTCATTCGAGTCATCAACGATCTCCCTTTGGTTTGGTTGCTGTGCGGCAAGGGAACACTGCACCGACGACGACGCCGGCCGTTCCCGACCGCACAGAGCGCAACCCCTCCCCCTCATTTGCGCGATTCAGCAGATCAGCCAATGCGGGTCCCAGCGACCCGTAACCCTCATCCGGCGTGGATCGCGTCCCACTCGGGCCCGAATGCGAACTCGTAGTTGCGCCATCGACCGATCGAGGACCTGTTGATGCTCCGGCGCACCTGCTGGGCGCTCAGGGTGAGGATTGTGCGGCGATTCGCCTCTGGCTCAAGGACCGCGGGATCGAACGGAAGCCCGAGATGATCGAGGATCTTCCGCATCTCAACCGATGGATCGTCGACAAGCTGCTCATAGCGGACTCGCACCGCCGAGAGTCCAAGCGCCTCAATGGCATGGGGAATCAGGCCTTGTGCGAGCTGCATGTGCGTGCGGATGGCATCGAGGCTTGACGTGAAGGCCCAGTTCGCCGGGTGAAAGTTCGACAGGAACATGCTGATCGCCCGGTCGCGCGGGTCCCTCTCCATATGCACGTAGCGCGCATCGGGCATCACGGCGGCCAGCCACGGCAGGCAACTCCACGGGTGAAGCGACTTGTCGAGGATCCATGCCACGTCCGGTCGTGCCCGTGCCACCGCCTCGGAGAGGTACTCCTGCCGAATGCGTCCGGCATCTGCCGGAAGCAGCCGCTCGATCGAGTCTGTTTCGACGCCAAGCGCAACGGCATCCCTGCGGATCCGGAGCACTCCCTCGTACTCGCCGATGCCGGCCACCCCTGGATGGCGGTCGAGCATCTGCTCGACCAGCGTGGTGCCGCTTCGCGGCAGCGCGAGCATGAATGCGATCCGCGGCGCGTTCCCGCCTGCCGACGCCGGGATCCGCCTTCGCGGCGCCTTCATCACCGCATCGAACATACGGCGCTGCGCGTGCACCCGGTCGCGCAGCGGACCCAAGTCGAACGTGCCCGCCGAATCGGCATGCACCGACTGGGCCAGCGCGAATGCATCTCGGTAGCGGCCATCCGCATCGAGCATCTGGACTGCGGCAAAGCCTGCGGCGCGGCGAACGCCGGGCACCGAGCCGGTGCGCGCCACGCGCTCGAGCATCGCGAGCGCGCCAGCGCGATCGGTCTGCGCGAGCAGCCACGCCTCGAAGGTCGCGGCACGGTCAGCGCGGAGCCAATCGCCGCCCTGGGCGATGTGCTCACGAAGCTCATCAAGCTGACCCGCCTGCTCGAGGACCTCAGCGAGGGCAAGAGCCGCATCCTCGGCGACCGGCGTTCCGGACGCCGACAGCCGCCGCAGCCGGGGGATCGCATCGGATGTCCTACCGGTGTTGTGCTCGCTGATCGCCAGCAGGTACTCGAGCCTCGCATCCCCCGGTGCCATCGGCATCAGTTGGGCCGCGGCAGCGCGTGCCTCGCCGTAGAACCCGATGGCGAAGCTGGACCGCGCGAGCGCAGATAGGGCGTGCACATTTCGGGGATCCCGGCGAACCCATTGCCGACTTGCGCGCGCAGCCCCCACGAAGTCGCGTCGGGCGATGAGACCCTCGATCTCCTGCGCACTAGGGAGTCGCTGCGGTCGCTGCACCGCCCCAATCCTACAGGTCCCATGATCCGCCACCGCTTCCGCTTGCTCGTACGTGCACAGGGGCTAGAGTCCGGTGTCAGTTCGCTCTCCTTTTCCTTAAGGGTTCCACCTCATGAGTGCACGCCATCTCGTGGTCACGACCGCTGCATACGTCGCACTCATGTGCGCCCCGCTCGCGATGCCCGCCATGGCCGACTTCCCGCACCTCAGCGGCAACTCGCGCGTCAATGGCGCGGTGAGTGCCGTCGGACCGCTGACTGCGACGCAGATCTGGTCGCGCACGAACATGCAGTGCCTCATCTCGTGGGTGCCGCTCATCGAGTCGAACAGGGTGTTCCTCGTCAGGCAGACTTACGCTCAGGCGCCGTACAACCCGCCGCCGGGCGAGGCGCGCGTGCACTGCCTCGATCTGCAGACAGGCTCGACCCTCTGGACGTTCGACTGCCCCTTCTCGGCAGGCCAGTGGACGACTGTCGTCTACGGCGCACAGGGCGGCCGGGTGTTCGTGGGCCGCGGCGGCAACGGCGGTGCCTCGGCTGCTCCGGTGTACTGCCTCAACGCGCAGACCGGTGCGGTGCTCTGGATCTCCCAGGACCCCGTCCGCACCGGTGCCTACGAAGGCATCGTCTTTATGGAGAACGGCGATCCGGTCTTCGCGTCGAACACCGAGATGCGCCGGATCGATGCGGCCACTGGCGCCACCGTGTGGCTCGCATCCCGCACGTGCAGCGTGAGCGGCAACTGCGGACCCGCGCGCGACGGCGATGCGATCTACATCGATGAGACGGCGCCAGGCGGGCAGAGGATCTCGCGCTTCAGCGCGACGACAGGCCAGCGGCTCTACAGCAGCGCCACGATGCCCGGATTCCTCTGCCAGAACCAGCCATTTTGCGCACCCGGCGGACTCGTGTTCTACCTGCGCACCAGCAATGAGGGCGCGGTGGACAAGTTCTACGCCTTCCGCGACACCGGCACTGGGTTCGAGACGCTCTGGAGCGTGGCGGCACGGACCGAGGCGGGTGCGCGTCACGCGATCACCCCGGACGGCGGAGTGACGATGCTCTCCGCGGAGGGGCATCTGCAGATTCGCGACCAGCTCACCGGTGCGCTTCGCGCCCAGTCCCCATCACCGGTTCTCGCTGCACACGGATTCACCACGTCGATGGTGACGGTGGATTCGCGCGGGCGCATCTTCCACAACAACTCGCTTGGCGCAGGTAGCGCTGCAGCAGACCTGCGCGTGTTCAACTCTGCGCTCCAGCCTGAGTGGTCGCTGAGCATCACCGGCATGAGCCAAGGCGGACCATCAGTATCCGGTGACGGGAGCCTGCTGCTTGCGGGCACTGGTGTCGTGAGGCGCTACTGGACGCCAACATGTGCGCAGGCCGACCTCAACTGCGACGGGCGGGTTGACGGCCTTGACCTCACGGTGCTGCTCGCCGCGTGGGGCCAGACTGGCACCGCGGACTTCGATGGCAACGGGACCGTGGACGGACTCGACCTGACCGTCCTCCTCGCCGGATGGGGTCCCTGACCCGCCTGCAGCGTTCGATACCCGCCCCGGGCACATCGCTGGGTACGCCCGAGTCGTGCGATGCTCGCATCCCCGCGTTCGCCTAGGAGCTGAGGTCCCGGCCGGTCGGGTCACGCATGGACGCGAGAGTGGCAACCGCAACAGCGCCGAGTGCGCAGATCCACGCCGGAGTCGCGACTGGCATGCGGACGTCCTCCACGAGCCAGCTGTCCAGTGCAGGCATCAGGCCACCTGCGAATGCCATCGCGAGGCTGTACGCGAAGCTCATGCTCACGACGCGCGACGCCAGCGGGAACATCTCGACGAGCATCGTGCCTTGCATGCCCAGCGAAAGCCCCAGCGGCACGCCAACCAGGAGTTGCGCGCACAGGAACGCAGCCGGATCTGCCGGCGCCTGGCTCATGACGGTCCATGCAGGCACCATCGTCACCATGCCCCACAGCGTGAAGAGCATCGCCGAGGTGCGGCGACCCATGCGGTCGCTCATCCACCCGCCTGCCACCGTGCTCACGCCAACGACCAGCAGCGAGAGCGTCGTCGCCGACTGGAGTTCGCTCGCGCGCCCGGGCGTCGCGGCCTTCGCACTCACTACGGCGGCATCGAAGGCGTAGTAGTAGAGCGCGTTGGCGAATGCCACGATGGCCAGCAGCTGCAGCGACGGCCGCCAGTCGCGCGCGATCGCCACCAGCGCGGGCGGCCGGTTCGCGATGGCGCACGCCGCGAGCCCGGCGGCGCTCTCGTCGATCGACCTGCGCAGCCACCAGCCCAGCGCTGCGGCCAGCGCGCTGGCGAAGAACGGGAGCCGCCATCCCCATGCATCGATCTCCGCCGGATCCAGCGTCCTGTCGATCAGCGCGACGGCGCCAGATCCGGCGAGGAATCCGATGATCGAGCCGACTGCCGTGCTGCCTCCAACGAGACCACGCATGCTGGGCTTGGCATGCTCGGTTGCATACGCCATGCTTCCGGTGAACTCGCCGCCCAGAGAGAAGCCCTGCATGATGCGGCACACGATGAGTCCGGCCGTGGCGAGCCATCCCACCTGGGCGAATGTCGGCAGGCACCCGATCGCGAGCGTGCTGCCTGCAATCAGCGACACCGAGATCGTGAGCAGCCACCGGCGCCCCTTGCGGTCGCCGAGCCGGCCCAGCACGATGCCGCCGAGCGGCCTTGCGAAGAAACCGATCGCAAAGACGAGCCATGCGCCCAGCGTCTGGCCGACCGAAGACTCGGCCGGGAAAAATGCCTTGCCGATCGGCGCCACCAGGAACCCAAAGACCGCATAGTCGAACCACTCGAGGACATTCCCGAAGATCGCAGCCGACACCGTCCGCGCCGTCGACTGGTGAGTTCGGGAGACCGTTGCGGCAGGCATGGGTGACGCAGCCGGAGGGTAGCGATTGGCCCGGATCTACACTTGGTGCGACAGCATCGCATGACGCCAGCCCGGACTCAATCCGTTGCTCTGACTGCTCTCGCGGCCATGACTCATGCCATCGGCGGATGCAGCGATAGGTCGCCCATGCCCGTGTCGGCACCAGTGCCGCAGACGGCGCCAGTGCACGCAGAGGCGTCCCGGACAGTCGAGGTGCCGCCCGGCATGGTGCTCATCCCCGCAGGCGAGTTCACAATGGGGAGCGAAGCTGCGGACGCGAGACCAAATGAAGGGCCAGTGCGGCGTGTGCGCACCGGTGCATTCCTGATTGACCGCACCGAAGTCACCAACGCACAGTTTGCGGAGTTCGTCGCGGCGACTGGCTACGTGACCGTCGCGGAGCGACCGGTCGACTGGGAACTCCTGAAGCAGCAAGTACCCCCCGGCACGCCGAAGCCGCCCGACGAGATGCTCCAGCCTGGTGCGCTCGTGTTCACGCCGCCGGCTGGGCCAGTGCCGCTCGACGATCCATCGGGGTGGTGGTCTTGGACTCCAGGCGCATGCTGGCGCCACCCCGAGGGACCTGCCAGCGACATCTCAACCCGCATGGACCACCCGGTCGTGCAGGTTGCGTTCGATGATGCGTGCGCTTACGCGGCGTGGGCCGGGAAGCGGCTTCCCACCGAGGCCGAGTGGGAGCGTGCGGCGCGCGGAGGCCTCGAGGGCACGCGCTTCGTGTGGGGCGACGGTCCTCTCGACGCGACGCGTTGCAACGTGTGGCAGGGTGACTTCCCTCACCGCAACAGCGCCGAGGACGGCTTCGTGCGCACTGCGCCCGTGGGCACATACCCGCCAAACGGGTTTGGACTGGTGGACATGGCCGGAAATGTCTGGGAGTGGTGCTCGGACGAGTTCGCTCCCGGCGAGCGCGTGCACCGCGGCGGCTCCTACCTCTGCAACCCGGCGTACTGCTCGAGCTACCGCCCCAGCGCGCGCATGGGCTGCACGCCAGACACC
>JBIIIL010000011.1:0-24373 GCA_044234825.1 Phycisphaerales bacterium | reverse complement strand
TCGCGGAACACCCAGCAGGGCCTGTCGATCGCCAATCAGCTGATGTCGCTCGATCCCAAGGACAGGGAGACGGCGATCGCCATCGCGGTGGCGCTGCGCCGATCCGGCGACACGGTGGCTGGCGCGAAGATGCTCCGCGAGTCCGTGGATGCGAACGCCGGGCCCGAGCAGTGGGTGCGCTGGTGCGACCTGGCGGCATACCTCGTCGAGAGCGGCGCGATCCCTGCGGCCGAGGAGGCCTTCACCCGCGCGAAGGCCACCCAGCCCGCCGCCACGATGCCCGCCAACCGCTTCGAGGGGCAGCTGTGGTTCATGCGTGGCGACTGGCCGCGCGCGCGTGCCGCGCTCGAGCCGGTGCTCGCGCTCGTGCCGTCGCCGGACATTGCCCGCAACGTGGTGGAGACGATGGTCAAGATGGGTGAGCTTGAGCAGGCTCGCGCCACCCTCGCCAAGATCGACGCGGCCACAAAGTCCCGCCGCGAGCAGTTCACCGACCTCATGCTGGAGGCGGTCATCGCCGAGGCGCTCGCCAAGCGCGCATACGAGAAGGGAGACGCGGTGGCGGGCGATGCGGAGTCCCGCACGCTCGCCGCGGCGCTCGACCGCGCGATCGCGCTTGAGCCGGGCGACGCCCGCCCGTGGGTGATCCGCTCGACCGCCAGCCACGCGCGCTACCAGCGCACCGGCGACAGCGCAGCACTCACGCAGTCGCGCACGGAGGTGGACCGCGCCTTCGAGCTGCAGCCGACCCTCTGGCCAGTCATCCAGCAGCGGTGCACGGTCATGGTGGACCAGAGTGACGTTCGTGGAGCGATCGAGACGATCCGCAAGTTCGTCGTGGCGTTCCCCAAGTCCGAGGATGGCCGGCGTGCGCTGATGACCTACCTCGCCGTCTCGGGCGACATGGGAGGCACGCTGCAGGTCGCCGAGGACGCCATCCGGGTCGAGCCCCGAAACCGGACCTGGTACGAGATGCTGGCGGGTGCGCAGACCTCGTTCGACAAGCCCCGCGATGCGGCGTCGACGCTCGAGCGCGGATTCGCGGCCACAGGCGACCTCGAACTCCTCAAGCAGGCCGTGTCCCTGCGGCAGGGGCTGTCGCCCCCGGACACGGCCGGGATCCTTGCGGCCCTCTCCGCAGCCCCCCCGGCGACGATGCAGGAGGGCTTCCTTCGGCTCTCGCAGGCAGCCGCAACGGCTGCCGAGGCAAAGTCGCGGGTCGCGCGCGACGAGGCGCTCGCCACGCTTCGCGAGCTGCGCACCCTGGTCGCCCCCTCCATCGGACCAAGTGCCGACGTGGTCTGGATGGGTTGCGTGCGCACGGCCTTCCCCGCGGACAAGCCCGCGGAACTCGAGCGGTTCGCCTTCGATGCCTTTGCAGGTGCGCCCCCGACGCCGGTGATCGCTTCCGTGGCCGATGCCTACTCGCGCACAGGCGCGGCGGGAGCCGACAAGTCCCAGTCGCTCGCGAGGATGGCTGCGGACTCCGCCAAGGAGCCGCCTGCGCGCGCGGCAGCGCTGGTGCTGCTGGGACGCCTGCTGTTCCAGTACGGGAAGCCGGCGGATTCCGCGAAGGTCCTCGCCGAGGCCGTGTCGCTTGCGCCCAACGACTCGACGGCGCTGAACAACCTCGCGTACCTCCAGGTCACCGAGCTTGGCCAGGTCGCAGAGGCGGTGAAGAACGCGCGCCGTGCCGCCGAGATCACGCCCTCGTCCCCTGACATCCTCGACACGCTCGGCCTCGCGCTCACGCGCTCCGGCGAGCACAGCGAGGCTGTGGTGGTGCTCACGCGCTCGGCCAGCATCCTCACGAACAACTCCGTGCTGCTCCACCTCGCCGAGGCGCAGGCGGGCAAGGGCGATCGCGAGGCTGCCCAGAGGACCCTCGACCGCGTCAAGTCGTCGCGCCCCACCCCGGAGGAGTCGGCGCAGGCCGACAAACTACTCTCGCGCCTGACCACACCGGCTGGATCCTGAAGCCCCGGAGCACGCACATGTCCTCGTCCCCGCCCCCGAACAGTTCCGCAACCTCCGCGACAGCCCGCCCGGCCGGCGCGGCACGCCCCGCCGCGCGCGCGGGCGCGACGGTCGACCCCGTGCGGGTGCTGCGCCAGCACTGGATCGGCTTCACGGTCTGGCTGGCCATCGGCGGCGTGCTCGGGGTGGTGGTGCACTTCGCGACCGTCTTCCTGTACCCGCTGTACACCTCGTTCGTGATGTTCGAGCTGCGGCCGCAGCTCGCGCAGGCGACGGAGATCATGGGCCAGGACGTGACGCAGGAGGAGACGGTCGTCCGCCTCGCGCAGACCGAGGTGGAGAGGATGCGCAGCCGCGACGTGCTCATGCGTGCGGTGCAGACGCCCGATGTGCTGAAGACCGAGTGGAGCAACGAGTACCGGGATGCCGACGGCCGGCTCATGGTCGACGAGGCCGTGGAGGACCTCGAGGAGGAGATCCGCGCCGGGCACCAGCGCGGCACGAACCTCTTCCGCCTCTCATGGTCGGCGCACGTCGCGTCCGACGTGCCTGTCGTGCTGAACACGGTGTCGCGCGTCTACCTCGAGTCGAGACGCACCTCCGAGGATGCCCGCTACAACCAGACGAAGAACGTGTTCGCCAGGCAGCGTGACGCGCTGGACGAGCAGGTCACCAAGCTCAAGGAGGAGATCCGCCGCCAGATCATCGAGAAGAAGCTGCCCGCGTTCGAGGAGAACGCGATGCAGTCCCAGCGCGCGCTTGAGGAGATGGCCAAGCGCATCACGGAGGCGAAGCAGGAGAAGTCGCTCGAGGAGTCCAGGCGCGCACAGCTCGATGCGAAGCTCAAGGGCCAGCTCGAGCCATCGGAGCAGGACATCCGCCGGGCCGAGCAGGACCCGTCGATGATGCAGCTCAATCGCGACCTGAATGACCTCCAGATCAGGCGCGACATGCTGCGCA
Source organism: Phycisphaerales bacterium (assembly GCA_044234825.1). Taxonomy (GTDB): domain Bacteria; phylum Planctomycetota; class Phycisphaerae; order Phycisphaerales; family SM1A02; genus ZLKRG44. Next base: position 21,436 of record JBIIIL010000011.1, on the reverse strand, counting down.
ACCGCTTCGGACCCGACCACCCCGAGGCGCTCGCGGCGGAGCACGTGCTGGCGGCCGCGAAGGAGCAGCGCGCCGCGGCGCTGGCCGAGATCATCAAGCGGGAGATGATGGCCCTCTTCAAGGAGACCAGCGACACGGTGCAGGGACTCGAGAAGCTGCTGCAGGACCAGGCCGCGGACTACGCGGAGGAGGCGAAGCGGGTCGAGTCGATGGCTGCGGAGGTCGCCGAGCTCGAGACCATGAAGGAGCGGCTCAACCGCCTGCAGGACGAGCGCGCGGACGTGAACAAGATCATCGGCGAGCTCGACCTTGTGCGCGTGCGCGAGGATGCGCGCCGCGTCGAGGTGGTGCAGCCGGCCATCACGCCGCGCGAGCTGAGCTTCCCGCAGCCCGAGATCATGATCCCCGGCGTGGCGCTGCTCACGCTCGGCATCGCGGTGGGCATCGTGTTCCTCCGCGAGCTGGTGGACCAGCGCGTGCGCTACACGAGCGACCTTGCGGGCATCCAGGGCGCGCGCGTGCTCGGCGTGGTGCCGGAGCTCGCGGACGACCCCTCGTCCCCCAAGCGGGTGGAGTTCGTGGTTGCGGAGTCCCCGACATCGGTGATCGCCGAGTCCATGCGCCACATCGCATTCCAGGTCCTCAAGCCGATGTCGGAGAAGGCCCAGAAGACGCTCGCGGTGGTCTCGGCCATGCCGGACTCCGGCGTCATGACGCTGGTCACCAACCTCTCGGCGAGCGCCGCCGCGACGGGGCGGCGGGTGGTGGTCGTCGGCGCGAACTTCCGGCGCGCACGGCTGGCCGACGTCTTCGGGGTCGATGCGCGCGCGCGCGGCCTCTCCGACGTGCTGGCCGGTCACTGCACGGTCTCGGCTGCGGTCCAGTACGGGATGGCCGGAGTCGCCGTGCTCGGTCCGGGCACCACGCCGACGATCGAGCTGCTGTCCAAGGGAGCGCTGCAGCGGGTGCTGCAGGAGCTGAAGTCCTCGTACGACCTCGTGATCGTCGAGACGCCGCCCGCGGTTGTCGCCAGCGAGGCGATGGAGATCGTCGACCACTGCGATGCCACGCTCATGTGCGTGCGCGCATTCCGCGACCAGCGCGGGCTGATCGCGCGCGTGTGCGGCCAGATCGCCACGCACCGCGCGGCGCTGCTGGGCGTCGTGCTCAACCGTCCGGAGCAGACCGCGGGCGGCTACTACAAGCGGAACTTCGAGGTGATGGCGAAGTACGCGAAGGACGCGGCATCCCCGGCACCATCGGGTCCGGAATCCGCGGTGGCCGCGCCTGCCGGTGGGGCGCCGGATGCGTGACGGGTCCGGACGATGCGACCTGATCACGGGTGGAGCTGGCTTCATCGGCTCCCACCTCGCGTCCGCGCTCGCGTCCGCGGGACGCAACGTGATCGCCATCGATGACCTCTCGACCGGATGCGTCGGGAATGTGGACTCTGCCCGCGAGGAGGCGCGCGCGTCAGCCGGCGCGGGCGCCGGGCGCATCGAGCTCCTCGAGGGCGAGGTGTCGCAGCGGCTTCCTGACGTCGACGCCTCCGCGGTCGAGCATGTGTACCACCTTGCCGCTGCGGTAGGCGTGCGGCTGGTCGTCGAGGACACCGTCAGGACCATCGAGACGAACGTGCGCGAGACGTCTGCGGCGCTCGAGTTCGCGCGGGCCGCGCACCTGCCGGTGCTCGTGGCCTCGACGAGCGAGGTCTACGGCAAGAGCACGAGGCTCCCCCTCAGCGAGGAGGACGATGTCACGTACGGCCCGACCTCATGCGCAAGGTGGAGCTACGCGCTGTCGAAGGCGATCGACGAGAGCCTGGCGATCGCGCACCACCGCCAGCATGGCGTGCGCGTGGTGATCGCGCGGTTCTTCAATACCGTCGGTCCGCGCCAGACCGGCCGGTACGGCATGGTGCTGCCGCGCATGGTGGAGAGCGCGCTCGCGGGCCGGGCGATCGAGGTGCACGGCGATGGCGAGCAGTCGAGGACGTTCTGCGATGTCCGTGACGTCGTGCCTGCGCTGCCGCGACTTCTCGCGCTTCCAAGCGCCGCGGGCCGCGCGTTCAACATCGGCCGCGACGAGCGCATCACCATGAACCAGCTCGCGCAGCGTGTCATCGAGGTGACGGGCAGCGGCTCGCGAATCGTCCACCGGCCCTACGCCGACGTGTACGGGCCAGGTTTCGAGGATCTGCGCATGCGCCAGCCTGACCTGCGGCGCGTGCGCTGCGAGATCGGCTGGAGCCCGGCCATTCCGCTCGAGCGGACGATCGCCGACATCGCGGCGTGGCATCGCAGCCGGCTCGCGCCGGGGGTGTGTGCGCCATGATCGCAGCCGCGCAGGTGATGTCGTCCCAGCCGGCGCCTGTGATGCCGCGCATCGAGCCGCTGGCCGCAGGCGCGCCGCACCAGGACGTGCTCGTCGGGGCCGTGGAGCTGCTGAACATCTTCGTCCCGGTGCTCATTGCGGGCTTTGCGGTGACGCTTGTGGCGACCCCCTTCGTGCGCGCGATCGCCGTGTCGTCGGGCATCGTCGACACCCCTGATGACTCGCGCAAGCTCCACGGGCGGCCCATCGCCTACCTCGGGGGCGTGGCGATCTTCCTCGGAACGATGGCTGCGGTGGCCGCGAGCTTCGTCGCGCTCCACAGCGAGGCGCTCGCCATGATGCAGATGCCCATCTCGATCCTCGTCGGGATCGTGGCGATCGCCTTCACGGGGCTTGCGGACGACATCTGGAAGCTCGATCCGCGCGTGAAGATCTCGGGGCAGCTTGTGGCTGCGGCGGCGCTCGCGTACGAGGAGATCGGCGTCGGGGTCGCCACGTGCTTCCTCGCGCCCCTGCTCGGTCCTCCGGATGTGGTGTGGGTCACGCTGGGGCCGCTCGTCATCGACAACAGCCACATCTACTACTGGGCCGGCACCGCCACGGTTGCCGTGTTCGTGATCGGCGGCTGCAACTCGGCCAACCTGATCGACGGTCTCGACGGGCTGCTCGCCGGCACTGGCGCGATCATGGCCATCGGGTTCCTGGCGATCGCGCTGCTGGTGGCGACTGCGATGCCGTCTCCGGACCCCGAATCGAGCCTCGTGGGCGTGCGTGTCGTGATCGCGATGGCGCTGCTGGGCGTGTGCCTGGGATTCCTGCCCTGGAACTTCAACCCGGCGACGATCTTCCTCGGCGACTGCGGCAGCCTGCTCATCGGCTACCTGTGCATCGTCGCGATCCTCACGCTGGGCGAGACGGGAAGCGCAAGCCTCGTCATCGCCGGACTCATTGTGTTCGCGCTGCCGATCCTCGACACGCTGCTGGCGATCATCCGGCGCAAGATCGCGGGGCGGCCGATGAGCAGCGCCGACCACAACCACATCCACCACCAGATGAAGCGTGCGCTGCACACGGTGAAGCGCGCGGTCTTCGCGCTCTACGGCATCACGTTCATGTTCGCGGGCCTTGGCGCGGCGATCGCGGCGGTGACGCTGCTGACCCGCACCCGGGCGCTCGTCATCTTCGCGCTGGCGTTCATCGCGTTCGGGTTCGTCTGCGCCGTCGCGATCAAGATTGCAGCGCTTGCCCGGTGGGATGCGCAGGCGCGAAGCCTGCCTGAGGGCCGGACCGACGGCGCGCCGGAATCGCCGTGAGCGGGCAGCCGCACGGCCACATCCCGGTGCTGTGCTCGGAGGTGGTGGGTGCGCTTGCGCCATCACCGGGGGACCTCGTCATCGACTGCACGGCTGGACGGGGCGGGCATGCGGAGCTGATCGCGCGCGCCATGGGATCGGGCACCCTGGTCCTCAGCGACCTCGACCCGGCGAACCTGGCGTACGCCGCCGAGCGGGTCGCGAAGGCAGCACCCGGGGTCCGGGCGATCGCCCTTCAGGGCGACTTCCGCCACCTGGCGCTGCGGATGCGGACCATGGGTCTTCCGCCGGCACGCGCGGTGCTGGCGGACCTGGGGGTCTCGAGCCTCCATCTCGACGATCCGGCTCGGGGGTTCTCCTTCTCGTCTGAGGCCCCGCTGGACATGCGCCTTGACCCAGCCGGGTCGAGGACCGCCGCCGACCTGTTGGCCGCACTGTCCGAGGAGGAGCTCGCGACGGTGATCGGTCACCTCGGCGAGGAGCCGCTGGCCAGACGCATCGCTCGGAAAGTTGCAGAGTCTCGCGAGGTCGCGCCGATCAACACGACGGCGCAACTGGCGCTTCTCGTCCGTGAGGCCTACGGGCCGCGGGCGCGCACGTCCAGGCTGCACCCGGCAACCCGCACCTTCATGGCGCTCCGCATCGCCGTCAACGACGAGCTGGGCGCGCTTGAGGGGCTCCTCTCGGCGGTCGCGACAGCGGCCCACGAGGCGGCGCAGGGCACACCCGGGTGGCTGGCCCCGGACGCGCGGGTGGCGGTGATCTCCTTCCACTCGCTGGAGGACCGCCTCGTGAAGCGCTCGTTCGCGGCGCTGGAGAGCAGTGGGCTCGCCAGCCGCCCGGCAAGGAAACCCCTGATCGCGTCGGACGCGGAGGTCGACGCGAATCCCAGGGCCCGTTCGGCAAAACTGCGGATCGTCCGCCTCGGATCCGCGCAATGTGCTCAGGCACGCAGCAAGGACGCTGCTCACCATGACCCGTGAACACAAGTTGTCTCTGGTGCTCGGATTCGGACTCCTGCTCTTCGTGGGAATCCTCCTCTCGGACCACTTCTCTGCGGCGCAGCGGCGCGACCATGCCGACCTCGCTGCGGCCTCGCCCGATCGGTCGAGCCGTGCGCTGACGGACCCGATCACGCTGCAGGCGCTTCCGATCGCGCAGCGGAATGCGGTCAGCGCGGTGGGGCAGTACTCGTCTGAAGGCATGCAGACCGACGGCCTTCCGATGCAATCGCTGGTCACGCCGGCACCCATCGCGCCCGGACCCGTCCCCGTTCCGGCCGAGCTCTACACCATCAAGTCGGGCGAGAGCCTCTACAAGATCTGCCAAGCGAAGTATGGCGACGGCTCGCTATGGAAGTCCTTGGCCGAATTCAACAACAACGTGATCCCGAACCCCACGAAGCTGAAGGCTGGCGTCACGATTCGCCTGCCTTCCGCGTCCGTGCTGAGGGGTGAAACGGCCCAGCCCGCGCAGCAGGTGCAGTTCGATGTCCCCGGCATGAGCGCAGGCGACAACGCGATGCTCGGTGGCGTGCCCCAGCCAGAGCCCGCAGCGCCTGCGATCCGCGAGTACACGGTCCAGAAGGGCGACACGCTGACGACGATCGCCTCAAAGAAGCTCGGCTCGAAATCCAAGTGGAAGCAGATCGCCGACGCCAACCGCGACCGGCTCAATGATCCGCACAACCTCGTGCCCGGCACCGTGATCCGCTTGCCCAACTAGATCAGCCGCGCACCCGATCTCGGGTGCCTGAGGCTGGGGAGGCCCATTGTTCGCGAAGGTCGTCTCGATCGTGATAGCGCTCGGCCTCACTGCATGCGCAGTGCTTGTGCAGAGGCAGCAGCGGTACGAGCTGGCCAAGGACATCTCGCAGGCCCACTGGCGGATCCTCCAGCAGGAGCGCGACATGCTCTCGCTGCGCGAGCAGATCGCACGGGCGACTGGTCCGGCGGCGCTGCGCCGCCGCGTCACCAAGCTCGAGCGTGACTGGCGCGCGATTCCCTACCGAAACGACGATCCCGGCGTGCAGCGCATCGCGAGACCGATGCCTGAGTCGCCGGACACTCCGCGCGCGGAGCTCGGCGGATGACGCCCTCGACGGCGCCTGACTCTCGGCGCATTCGCACGTGGACTGGCGGCATTCTGGTGTGCGTCGGGGCGCTGCTGTCCCTCACGGTGCTCCGTGTGGCCCATCTCAAGATGCTGCCGCCGCCGGAGCTGGACACCACACTGGGATCGCGCACCTCGACGACGCGCGAGCTCGCGTCGCGCGGCCGCATCCTTGACCGCCGCGGACGCGTGCTCGCCACCACGACGGTTGGCCACAAGCTGTTCGCCGATCCCGCGCTCATCTGGGAGCGGGGATGGAAGCGCATCCGCGAGGGGCAGGCGCGCGACCCGCAGGCTGTGGTCACCACCGACCCCTTCGACGACGTGTCGGATGCGCTTGGCCAGGTCATCGACATGCCGGCCGCCGCCATCCGCGACCGGCTCCGCGAGAAGGCGGAGTCCCGCTACCTCGTGCTGGACCCGGACGTGAGCGACCACGAGCTCGACGGCATTCGCACCCTCGACCTCGAGGGCGTCGGCACCGAGCAGAAGCTCGTGCGCCACTACCCGCACGCGCCGGTGGCGTCGCAGCTCGTGGGCCGCACCAACATCGACCAGAAGGGCCTCTCCGGCCTCGAGCTCATGCAGGAGCCTGCGCTCGCGCCGGCGTCCGGCAAGCTGACGTTCCTGCGCGATGCACGCCGCAACGCGCTGCACATCGACGAGGACGCGTATGTGCCGCCGCGCCCCGGCCGGGACGTCAGGCTGACCATCGATCTCGTGATCCAGGAGATCGCCGAGCGCCGCCTCGCCAAGGCGGTGAGCCAGTACAACGCCGGCGGCGGGCGCGTCGTGGTCGTCGATCCGCAGACCGGAGACGTGCTTGCGATGGCGGACATACTCCGCAAGCGCTCTGGATGGGCAGAGGTCACCGAGGACAAGGACCGCGCGAAGGATCCAGCGCTCGGCCGCAACCGATGCGTCACCGACGCGTACGAGCCCGGCTCGACATTCAAGCCATTCGTGTGGGCGACAGCGACCGAGCTCGGCATCTACGACCCCTCGACCCGCCTGCCCACGCCCAAGGACGGCCCGTACCGCACCGCCTTCGGCCGCGCGATCCGAGACGTGCACTACTACGGCACAGTCGACTGGACGACGGTGCTCGTCAAGAGCCTCAACAGCGGCATGGCGATGGCGGGAGAGCGCATGAGCTTCGACCAGATGCGCGGCGCGGTCGTCGATCGCTTCGGCTTCGGGCACCGCACCGGCGTCGGCCTGCCTGGCGAGGAGGAAGGCCTCATCACTCCGGCACCCAAGTGGACGAAGTGGACGCAGACGTCGGTGGCGATGGGCCACGAGATCGGCGTGACGCCCGTGCAGATGGCGCGCGCGTTCAGCGCATTCTGCACGGACGGGTCGATTCCTGCGCTTCGGCTCGTGCTTCCGCAGGACAGCGAGGGCTCGCCGAGCGCTCCGCCGCGCACGCCCGTGCTTCCGGAGCCAGTGGCGCTCGTCGCGCGCGAGGCGATGGAGCGGGTCCTGTCCGAAGGCACGGGACGGAAGGCCCAGAGCGCCACGTACCGCATGTTCGGCAAGTCGGGCACTGCGCAGCTCCCGAAGCCAAAGGGTCAGGGGCGCGGCTACTACGAGGACCGCTACGTGTCGAGCTTCGTGGCGGGCGCGCCGCTGGAGAACCCTCGCCTCGTCGTGCTGTGCGTGATCGACGACCCTGACCGGCGCAAGGGCCACTTCGGCGGCTCGATCGCCGGTCCGGTGGTGCGCGACGTGATGGACGAGTCGCTGAACTACCTCGGCGTGAAGCCAGACCAGCTCGCGGAGCGCCGCAAGGGGATCCTCGCGACTGGCCAGGACCTCCCCGAGAACGCGGCGGCCCGCGTCGAGACCGTGCTCATGCTGAACGAGGACGACGTCGCCGCGGAGGAAGTCGCGCGCTGACGCGCGCTCACGGCATCGGGATCGCGTCGGTCTCGGCCTTGGTGTAGGGCATCATGCCGATCACCTCGAGCTTCGCGAATCCCTGCTCGCCGGTCGGCTGCGGGAGCTTGCCCTCCATCGCGCCAGCCTTGCCCGCCCTCTTCGCGGCATCGAGCGCCTCCTGCGCCTTCGCGGAGCGCACGATTGCGGTCTTCGCGATGCGCTCGAGCGACTTGCGCATCGGCGCCTGCCACGTCCCGTGCTCGCGGATCAGCGCGCTGATGGACGTGCACGTCGTGAAGCCGGCGCTGACCGCATCGATGTAGGACCGCGACTGCGCGGCATCGAGCGATTCGCCCCGCGACATGCGGGCCTGCAGGATCGCCTGCGTCTCGAAGGAGTCGGCGAGCGCCTTGGCGAGGGTGTCCATGCGGGCAAGGTCATCGGGACCGGCCTGCCGCCTGTTCGCGGTGGGCGCGGGCGCGTCGCTGCCCGAGCCCGACTCCCCGCATCCGGCCAGCGCGATGCAGGTCGCCGCTGCCGCAATCGCCCATGTGCGCGCGCGCATGGCCATCAGAGCCCCAGCAGCATCCGCTCGGGCTTCTCGCAGCACTCCTTGATGTGCGCGAGGAACTGCACGGCCTCCGTGCCGTCGACGATGCGGTGGTCGTAGCTCATCGCGATGTACATCATGGGCCGGATCACGACCTGGCCCGGGTGATGCGGGTCCTCCACTGGCCGGCGCTTGATGCCGTGCATGCCCAGGATGCCCGACTGCGGCGGGTTGAGGATCGGCGTCGACATCAGCGAGCCGTAGACGCCGCCGTTGGAGACGGTGAACGTGCCGCCAGTCATCTCGTCGATCGAGAGCTTGCCGTCGCGGCCGCGGATCGCGAAGTCGCGCACATGGCGCTCCATGTCGGCGAAGGACATCGCCTCCGCGTTGCGCATGACCGGCACCACCAGGCCTCGGTCGGTGCCCACCGCGACGCCGATGTCCATGTAGTCGTGGTACTCGATCTCGTCGCCCACGATGAACGCGTTCAGGCGCGGGAAGCGGCGCAGTGCGCTGACCGTGCCGGCGATGAAGAAGCTCATCATGCCCAGGCCGATGCCGTGGCGCTTCTCGAAGTGCTCCTTGTGCTCCGCGCGCAGGCGCGAGATCTCGCTCATGTCCACCTCGTTGAAGGTGGTGAGCGTCGCGGTGGTCTGCTGGCTCTCGACGAGGCGCTCCGCGATGCGCATGCGGAGCTTCGTCATCTTCTCGCGGCGCATGCCTCGGCCGCCCGTGGGCATCGGCGGGGGCGCGTGGTGAGCTGGCGCCGCGTGCGCGGCTGGCGGTGCAGGCGCAGCCGCACGCGCAGGCGCGCCGCTCGCGGCCTCGACGTCGGCGCGCATCACCCGGCCTGCGGGTCCGCTGCCCGGCACGTTCGCGAGGTCGACGCCCTTGTCGGCGGCAAGCTTGCGCGCGACCGGTGTGGCTCGCGTCGACGCCGTTCCCGCCTTGGCGGCGGCTGCCTCGGCCTTCGCCGCGGGAGCGTCAGCGGCGGCTGTCGCAGCGGCGGCCTTGCCTGCGCCGGCGGGCTTCGCCGCAGACTCGTCGATCGCGGCGACCACAGCCTTCACCTTCTGGTCGGATCCGCTGTCGGCCTTGATCTTCAGCGTGCCCGATACGGGCGCGAGCAGCTCGAGCGTCGCCTTGTCGGACTCGATCTCGTTGAGCAGCTCGTCCTTCTCGACCCAGTCGCCGTCGCCCCGCTTCCAGGTGCCGAGGCGGACCTCGCTGATGGACTCTCCAGGGCTCGGGACGATCACGTCAACCATGATGGGTGCTCCGTCAACAGGGGAATGGACCCCGGGAACCTACGCGCTCACCCGCGGCTGCGCGAGGGACGCGAGGCGAACAGGTCCGGGGTATCAGCATCTTCACTGGCCGCCGGGGTGCCGGTCGCGCCGGTGCCGGCCGCGGATTCGGCGCCTTCGGAGCCTGCGTCGGAGGAGTCCGCGCCGGAGCCGTCGCCCTTCGCGCCCTTGGCGCTGCGGCGCCCGCGCCCGCTCGCCTTCGCCTCCGCGGCGGGGACCTCCGCAACAGCCTGGACTGCGGCATCAGGCTTGCTGGCGGCGGTCTGGGTTCCTGCGCCCGCAGCGGGGACGTCAGCCTTGTGGGCGCCCGCGCCGGACTTCGCGCGCGGGTCGAGCGACGGGAACACCATCGCGCCAAGGGCCTTGGCCATCGCCTCGTGCATGTGCGCGCTGCCGGTCGCCGGCGAGGCGCAGTCGGGACGCCCGATGTAGCGGGGATTCACGCCGAAGCGGTCGATCATCTGCGCCTGCACGTAGCGGAAGGCTCCCGAGTTGCGCGTCTCCTCCTGCACCCAGCAGAACTCCGCGCCGCGGTACTTCTGCAGGATCGCCTCGATCTCGGGCGCAGGGAACGGGCTCATCTGCTCAAGGCGCACGAAGAGCGTGGAGCGGTCGCCTGCCGCCTCGCGGTGGGCCATCATCTCCCAGAAGACCTTGCCCATGCAGAAGATCACGCGCTGCGCGGGGCCGAAGTCGGCCGCACGCGGATCGTCGATGACGCGCTGGAAGCGGCCCGACGCCAGCTCCTCGATCGTGCTCTGCGCCGCAGGCAGTCGCAGCATGCTCTTGGGCGTCATGACGATCAGCGGCTTGCGGTGCGTGCGCTTGAGGTGCCGGCGGATCATGTGGAAGACCTGCGCCGAAGTCGTCGGCGCGCAGATCTCCATGTTGTCCTCGGAGCTCAGCTGCAGGAAGCGCTCGAGCCGCGCGGAGGAGTGCTCAGGCCCCTGGCCCTCCTGGCCGTGCGGAAGGAAGAGCACGAGCGCCGAGGATCGGCGCCACTTGATCTCGCCGCCCGCGATGAACTGGTCGATGATGACCTGGCCGCCGTTGGCGAAGTCGCCGAACTGCGCCTCCCAGATCACGAGCGCGTTCGGGTCGACGAGCGAGTAGCCGTACTCGTAGGCCATCGTCGAGCTCTCGGTGAGCGGCGAGTTGACGATCTCGAAGGCTCCCATCGTGCGCAGCGCGCACCACGCCTCGCCCGTGTTCTGGCAGCGCACGACCGCATGGCGGTGGCTGAATGTGCCGCGCTGCACGTCCTCGCCGGTGATGCGGATCGTGTGGCCTTCCTTGAGAAGCGTGCCGTAGGCGAGCAGCTCCGCGGTCGCCCACTCCACCTTCGATCCGGCCTCGGCCTGCGTGCCGCGACCCTGCACCGCCTTGGCGATCGTGCGGTGCGCGGCGAAGTCGCCGGGGAGGCTGCCGAGCGAGGACGCGATGGTCGCGAGCGTCCCGCGGGCCACGCCGGTGTCCGGGGTGCCGGAGTCGTAGGCGAATCCGAGACCGCTCCAGCGACCCTGGAACGGCGGGATCGACGGCTCCACCGGGGTCGCCTTGGCCGCAGTCTGCGCGCGGTCGAGCGAATCCTTCAGGGAGGCCACCATCGCAGAGGCCTCGTCCGCGGTGATCGCGCCCTCGGCCACGAGCCGGTCGCGGTAGCTCGCGAAGGCGGGCTTCTGCTTGCGCACGCGCGCGTACATCAGCGGCTGCGTGTAGCTGGGCTCGTCGGCCTCGTTGTGGCCGTGCTTGCGGAAGCACACGAGGTCGACGATCACGTCATGGCCGAACGCCTGGCGGAACTCGATCGCGAGCTTCGCGACCCACACGCACGCCTCCGGATCGTCCCCGTTGACGTGGAAGATGGGGCAGTCGTAGCCCTTGGCGACGTCAGTGCAGTAGTTGCCCGTGAACAGGTCGACCGGATCGGTGGTGAAGCCGACCTGGTTGTTGGTCACGATGTGCACGCAGCCGCCGGTGTCGTAGCCGCGCAGCTTCATGAAGTTGAAGCACTCGGCCTGGGTGCCCTGGCCGGAGAAGGCAGCGTCGCCGTGCATGAGCACCGGCACCACCTCGCGGCGGTCCTCGTCGCTGCGCAGCGTCTGCTTCGCGCGCACGCTCCCGAGCACGACGCCGTTGATGAACTCCAGGTGCGAGGGATTGCTCGGCAGCGAGACCTTCACCGCACCCGACGAGGTCTGGCGCTCGGCGCTGAACCCGCAGTGGTACTTCACGTCGCCGCCGCCGTCGGCGAAGTCGGGGGCCCACGCCTCCTCGAACTCCGTGAAGAAGCGCTCGTAGTCCTTGCCGACGATGTGCGCGAGCACGTTCATGCGGCCGCGGTGCGCCATGCCCAGGCAGAACTCGCGCGCGCCGAGCGCGGCGCCCTGGTCGATCACGGCGTCGAGCATCGGGATGAGGCTCTCGGCGCCCTCGGCGCCGAAGCGCTTCTTGCCGACGTAGCGCATGGCCAGGAACGACTCGAACGTGTCGGCCTTGGCAAGCTCGCCCAGGATGTGCCGCTGCGCGTCCAGGCCCGGTCGCGGCTCGGTACGCCGCGCCTCGATGCGCTCCTGGAGCCAGCGCCGCCGCTCGGGGTCGGTGATGTGCTGGTACTCGGCGCCGATGTGCCTGCAGTACGTCTCCTCCAGTGCGCCGATCACGTCGCCGAGGGTGGCGGGCGCTGCAATGCGGAGCGACCCAGGGTCCACCCGCATCGACAGGTGCGAGTCGTCGAGCCCGACCGACTCGAGCGTCAGGACCTGCGGGAAGGGGCGCTCGGTGCCAAGCGGATCGAGCTGCGCCGCAAGGTGACCGAAGGCGCGGTAGCGCGCGATGAGCTCGTCGACCTTGCGCTGCAGCTCGAGCGCCGCGGCTGAGGCGACGCCGGCATCGGCCGCGCGGACCGCCGGTGATGCGGCACCTGCGCCAGGCGTGGTCGCGGTCGCCGCAGGGGCTGCGGCTCCCGTGCCCGCAGATCCGCGACGCTTCGCCGGCGCCTCGACGCCGAGCTCGAACCCCTTGAAGAACTGCTGCCACGCTGCGTCGACGGAGTTCGGGTCAACGCGCCACTGCTCGTAGAGGCCGTCGATGTAGTCCGCGCCCCATGCGTTCACGGCGTCTCGGGGGGAGGTCGGAGGGAGGGGGTTCGACGAGGGGTGATTCGTCACGAAAGGCTCCGTGGAGGTGGTGTTCCGGGCGTCCGATACAGACGCGCGAGCGGATTCGCAAGTGTATCGCGCTCCTAGAGCAGGGCGACGGGGTCCACATCCACGGCGACCTGTTCTCCCGGGCGCAGGACGCCCCGTGACCGGGCTGCCGCCAGGAGCCTCTGGAGGCCCCCCGGACCGTCAGAGAGGAGTTCGATCTGCACCCTCCACCGATCCGCGATGCGAGCGATGGGGCAGGGCGAGGGCTGTCGGATGTCGACCCCGACGGCCTCCGGCACCGTTCGCAGGGCAGCGGCCAGCGCCGCAGCGTCGTCCAGAGCCCTCCTCTCCTCCGCGTGACGCACCACGACACGCCCCATGCGGCGTGCCGGCGGCAGTCCGATGCTCTGGCGTGCCGCAAGCTCCTCCGCCGCAAAGCCCTCGTAGTCGGCGCGCGCCGCGGCCTGAATCGCCGGCGCATCAGGCTGGAAGGTCTGGATGATCGCCCGGCCGGGATCCTGGCCGCGACCGCACCGGCCGGCCACCTGCGCGACAAGCTGGAAGGTTCTCTCGCTCGCGCGGAAGTCAGGGAGGTTGAGGGACGTGTCCGCGCTCACCACGCCGACGACGCGCACGCCAGGGAAGTCGAGGCCCTTCGCGATCATCTGCGTGCCCATCAGGAGGCGCACTTCCCCGCGCCCGAACCGGTCAAGCAACTGGTGAAGCGCGCCCGAGCCCTGCATCGAGTCGCTGTCGACGCGGGCCATCTGGTCCGAGCGCAGCTGCGGGAAGAGTCGGGCGACCTCCTCCTCGACCCGCTGCGTGCCGAGCCCGAACACGGTTGTGCTGCGCGAGCACGACGGGCACCTGCGGGGGAGCCTCTGCTCCATGCCGCAGTGGTGGCAGCGCACGAACTCCATCCGTGAGGCGATCGCATCCGCGCGGTGCACCACCATGCCGGCATCGCAGTGGTCGCATCGCAGCGACCAGCCGCAGGTGCGGTCAGGGCATGCCACCAGGTTCGCATAGCCGCGACGGTTGAGCAGCAGCAGCACCTGCCCGCCGGCATCGATCGCCTGCCGCATCGCGCCCTCAAGCGTGGGCCCGATCAGGTGCACCCGGCGGTCCGGCCAGCGCGCCACGTCCTCGCGGAAGTCCACGATCTGCACGTCCGGCACGCGCAGGCCAGGCGCGCGCTGCGCGAGCCTGTGCAGCGCGCTCACGCCGCGCACGGTGGCGTTCGACCAGCTCTCGAGGCTTGGCGTGGCGCTGCCCATGAGCACGGGGCATCCCACGAGCTGCGCACGGCGGATGGCCACGTCGCGTCCGTGGTAGCGCGGCGCCTGGTCCTGCTTGTAGGAGTGGTCATGCTCCTCGTCGACGATGACGAGGCCGAGCTCGCCGTCGGGCAGCGGCGCGAACACCGCGCTGCGGGCGCCCAGCACCACCTTCGGTCCGGGCTCGCGGCACCGCTCCCACTGCTCGTGTCGCTGCGCGGCCGTCAGCGCCGAGTGCAGGATGCAGACGCGGTGATCCGGAAGCCGCGACACAAGCCGCCCCATCGTCTGTGGCGTGAGAGAGATCTCCGGCACGAGCACGATCGCGCTCCTGCCCGCCGCGAGCGCGCGCTGCACCAGGCGGATGTAGACCTCCGTCTTGCCTGCGCCCGTCACGCCAAAGAGCAGGTGCTGCGAGAAGCCCGCGCCGATCGTGGCGCCGACCGCATCGATCACGCGCTGCTGTTCGGTGGTGGGCTCTGGCGCCTGTGCACGGTGGATGTCAGCGGCGGCCCAGCGCGCCTCCACGCTGCTGCGCCGGATCAGCGACACCAGGCCAGCCTTCGCCAGCGCCTGCACCGGTCCCTTTGTGGCCGCCCCCGCACGCTCGAGCAGGTCGTCGATGTCGATCGGGCGCTCAGCCGGCGCCAGCGACTCGAGCGCTGCCATCACCGCACGCTGCACGCGCGGCAGGCGGATGGGCGCCGCGCCGCCGGGCTGCGCCAGGTCCACGAATGTTCGGCTGACGCGGCCCACGTTGCGGCGCACCGCCGCAGGCAGGATCGACGCGATCGTCACGCCGATGGGTGCGCAGTAGTAGCTCGAGATCCACTTCGCCAGCGCGAGCACCTCGCCGGGCACCGCGGCACCCGAAGGGTCGCGCCCGAGGATCGGCTTGATGCGGCTCGTGTCGATTCCCGCGCCCGATCCTGCCGCGGCATCGCCCGTCGCCACGACGTATCCCGCAACCGCACGGTTGCTGCGCCCGAGCGGCACGAGCACGCGCTCGCCCGCCATGACCGGATCGAGCTGCGGGGGTACCGAGTAGGTCAGCCCGTCGGGGAACGCATCGACGCCGCGCTCGACGGCGACGCGCACGAGCGCCGGGGCCTGTGAGCTCACGCCACGACCGCAGCGCCGCTCTCGCGCACTGCAGCGGCGGCCCGCACCTGCGCAAGCCGCATCGCATCGGCGGTGATCGGCGCGCGCGTCTCCATCATCTCGATGAAGCAGTCGAAGAGGTAGTCGCTGTCGTGCGGGCCGGGCGAAGCCTCGGGGTGGTACTGCACCGAGAAGATCGGCCTCGTGCGGTGCCGGAAGCCCGCCACCGTGCCGTCGTTGAGGTGGATGTGCGTGACCTCGCCGCCGGCCGCAGAGAGGCTGTCGGGGTCGACGCAGAAGCCATGGTTCTGCGACGTGATCTCGACGCGGCCGGTGAGCGAGTTGCGCACCGGCTGGTTCGAGCCGCGGTGGCCGAACTTCAGCTTGTAGGTCGTGGCGCCAAGGGACAGCGCCAGCAGCTGGTGCCCGAGGCAGATGCCGAACGTGGGCACCTCGCCGGCCACGGCGCGCAGCGTCGCGATCGTCGCGGCGACCGCGGCAGGGTCGCCTGGCCCGTTCGAGATGAAGAGCCCGTCAGGCTTCATGGCGCGGATCGCCTCCGCGGTCGAGTCGTGCGGCACCGCGACGACGTCGCAGTTGCGCTCGGCCAGGTTGCGGTAGATGTTCCGCTTCGCGCCGCAGTCAATCGCCACGACCTTCAGGCGGCGGGTCGCGACGCGCATGCACGCGGCCGAACGGGGGGCCCAGTCGCCGAGGTCCTCGCTCCATGCCGAGGATTCCCGCGGGCTCACGGCGCACGCGAGATCCTGGCCGGCCATCGACGCTGCATCCCGAGCCATCTGCACGAGGGCCGCGTCGCTCACCGAGGGATCGGAGCAGATCACGCCGTTCATGGATCCGCCGATGCGCAGCTTGCGCACGAGCGCCCGGGTGTCGATGCCGCTGATGGCCGGCACGCCATGCGATGCCAGCCACGCCGAGAGGTCGGTGACCGACCTGTAGTTGGACGTGATGCGGCTGAGCTCGCGCGCGACGAATCCTGCGATTGCAGGGGCCGCGCTCTCGACGTCCTCCTTCGCGATGCCGTAGTTGCCGATCTGGGTCGCGGTCATCACAAGGATCTGGCCGGTGTAGCTCGGGTCCGAGATGGCCTCCTGATACCCGCACATGGCGGTGTTGAAGACGACCTCGCCGATGCGCGTGGTGCCGGGTCCTGTGGCCCCAAACCCGACCCCCTCAAAGACAGATCCGTCCGACAGCGCAAGCCTTGCAGGGGATTGCGACCCCGGACCCGTGGGACGGGCGCGGGTGTCGGTCGAGGGAGTGCCGTGAGCCGGCGTCGAATTGGGATTTCCGGGGCTAGGCATGCAACCGCGCGATGCTACCGGGCGTACCCGCGGCATCCCTTGCGGGTGACGGTTCCGCCGTTTAGTCTTCGGGGCCCGTCGGACGGACGGACGAACCGGCGGCCCCTCGGGCCGGCGGCGGTTCGTGTGTGGCAGGATGCCGCCGAGAGAGATCACCCTTCGGAGTTCTGCATGTCATTGACTGACCCGCGCGACGAACGCCTTGGAGCACCTGAGCGGTCGAGCATGAGGCACCTTCGTGCCGCGCTCGCCCTTGGCGTCGCGCTCTCTCTCTCAGCGGTCGCCTACGGCAGCCCACAGCAGGGCTCGCCCTCGGAGCCGCGGCCGGACGACCCGCCGGCGACATCGCCGCCGGCAGCTCCCGCAGCGCCACCACCAGCGCCGGCCCCGGCCGCAGAGCCCGCCCAAGGCCAGAGCGCACCGATCGTCAGCGCGAGCGCGACCGGGCTCCGTGACCAGGCGCGGCGCGCGGCGTCGGCCGGTCAGTGGGCAACGGCAGCGGACCTGTGGGCAGCGCTCCTGGCGCAGCTCCCGGGCGATGCAGAGGCGCTGAAGGGCCTCAACGACGCGCAGGCGGCGATGAACCAGGCGTCGGCGATCGACCGCGTGCGCGGCGACGCCGCCGTGCAGCGCGAGGAGGCGCAGGTCGAGTTCGACACGCTGCTGCGCCGAGCCGACGAGCAGTTCAGCCGCGGCGACTACGCGGGCGCGGAGCGCAGCATCACGACGGCGCGCGTCACGCTCGACAAGGCCCGTGCCGTGCTCTCGAGCGCCGACTACGACGCCCGCACGCGCCGCGCGCAGGACCTGCTCGACCGCGTGAAGGCCGCCGAGACGATGGCCCAGCTGCAGTCGCAGCAGAGCGCGCGCACCGAGGCGCAGCAGAAGGCATCCGAGCAGCAGAAGGCCGAGCTCGAGCAGCGCCAGAAGACGATCAACGAGAACCTGCTCCGCGTGCGACAGCTCCAGATGGAGCTGAAGTACGACCAGGCGCTCGAGGTCCTGCAGGAGACGCTGTTCATCGACCCGAACAATCCCGCGGCGCTCGCGCTGCGCGACATCATCGAGACGAGCCAGCTCTACCGCCGCTACGCGGACCTGCAGCGCCAGCGCGCGTTCGCGTTCGAGGGCCTCTCGCAGGCCGCGCTCGAGGCGATGATCCCGCCGAAGGTGAACATCAGCGGCCCCGGTCCGCGCTCGACCAACGCGGTCGTGACCTACCCCGAGGACTGGAAGCAGCTCTCGCTGCGCCGCGACACGGCGGCGGGATACAACGAGAGCGAGGCGAACCGCCAGACGCTCCAGACGCTGCAGCGGCCGATTGGCCTCGACTTCGTCGACACCGAGCTGTCGCAGGTCTTCGACTACTTCCAGAAGGTCACGGGCCTCGACTTCTACATCGAGTGGCGCAGCCTCAGCGGCGTCAACGTCACGCAGACCACCCCGATCAACCTCGTCTTCAAGGAGCTGCGCGCCGACGCGGCCCTGAAGATGGTGCTGGACGCGGCGATGGCCGCCGAGGGCGGCGGCGTGCAGACTGACCCGACCGCCAACCGCGCGGACTGGACGGTAGAAGAGGGCGTGATCATCATCGCGTCCTCGGAGAGCCTGCAGCTGCGCCGCGTCACCGTCGTCTACGACGTGCGCGACCTGCTGTTTGAGGCACCGTACTTCGACAACGCGCCCGACTTCGCCATCGACACGGCACTCGCGCAGGGCATGCCCGGCATGGGCGGCGGCATGGGCGGCGGTGGCGGCATGGGCGGCGGCGGCATGGGTGGCGGCATGGGCGGTGGCGGTGGCGGCGGCATGGGCGGTGGCGGCGGCGGTGGCGGTGGCGGCGGCGCTCCCTTCGGCGCGCCCGCTGGCGATGCCGAGCGCGCCGACAAGGGCGAGCTCTTCCGCAAGCTGCAGCAGGTCATCCGCAACATCGTCCCTCAGGGCAACTGGGACATCGGCGGCGCGACCGAGGGCCGCATGGACGAGTTCAACGGCAACCTCATCGTCACGGCGACCCCGAAGACCCACCGGGACATCACGAACCTCTTCTCGCAGCTGCGCGCGGTCCGCGCGATCCAGATCAACATCGAGAGCCGCCTCATCTCCGTGGCCCTCGACTGGTTCGAGCAGATCGGCATCGACTTCGACCTGTACTTCAACACGAACTCGTCGATGTTCGACTTCGCGCGCGACCAGGACCCGAACTTCCAGCTGCGCGACTTCTTCTTCCAGAACCCGCCCGGCCCGGCCAACACCGAAGGCGTCGGCAACGTCGGCCGCCTCAAGAGTCCCGTCATCTTCAACGGGTTCGGCCAGAACGCCGCGAACTTCCCCGACGGCAACACGCTCAATACTGGCTCCGCGGGCGCACCCCCCAATCCGGGCGGCGACACGCTCGACTACGGGTACTTCGGTCCGACCAACGGCGGCGTGTACAGCCCGATCGGCGTGCGCCGCAGGGGCGACTCCTACGGTGGCGCCGGCACGTCCAACGGCATGTCGCCGGTCAATGTCCAGCAGGAAGGCCTGCCGCTGATCACGGCGCTCGGCCAGGCGGCGCTCGGCCAGGGCAGCACCTTCGCGCGAACCGTGCTCAACAACCCGGTGCTGAGCGTGGGCTTCACGTACCTCGACGACGTGCAGGTCGACCTGCTCGTGCAGGCGTCGCAGGCCGACCAGCGCAACATGGTCCTCTCCGCGCCGCGCCTGACGATGTTCAACGGGCAGCGCTCGTGGATCAGCTTCGCACGCCGCCAGAGCTACGTCGCCAACGTGCAGCCGGTCCTCGGCAACGCCAGCGGCGCGTTCAGCCCGGTCATCGCGCCGATCTACGACGGCTTCGTGCTCGACATCGAGGCGGTCGCCAGCGCCGACAGGCGCTACGTCACAATGACGGTCGAGTACGCGCAGAACCAGTTCGAGCGCTTCGACACGGCGTCCGTGTCCGGCGCCGCAGGCGGCGGCGACTTCACCGGCCGCTCGGCGCAGTTCGCCGCGACCATCCAGCTGCCTGTCGTGAACGCGCAGCAGGTGCAGACGACCGTGACCGTGCCCGACAAGGGCACGATCCTCCTCGGCGGCGAGCGCAAGCTCACCGAGGTCGAGGTCGAGGTCGGCGTGCCGGTGCTCTCGAAGGTGCCCTTCGTCAACCGCTTCTTCACCAACACGCTCAACTCGAAGACCGAGACGACCGTGCTGCTGCTGATCCGGCCCGAGGTCATCGTGCTGCAGGAGGCGGAGGACCAGCTCTTCCCCGGCCTGCGCGACGAGATGAACCAGTCGACGCAGATGTCCGGCTACTGATCTGCGGATCCATCACCCGAGGACAGCCATGGCCAGCGACCCTTCACGCCTGAGGATCACCGAGAAGGATGGCGTCACGCGCGTCGACTTCGTTGACCGCGACATCCTCGACGAGGCGAACATCCGGCAGATCGGGTCGGAGCTGCTCCGGCACGTGGACTCGAAGCCGTCCCCCAGGATGCTGCTGTGCTTCCGCAACGTGGAGCACCTGTCGTCGGCGGCGCTCGGCACGCTGATCACGCTGCACAGCAGCGTCAAGAAGAAGTCGGGACAGCTGCGGATGTCGGACATCCGCCCGCAGATCTTCGAGGTCTTCGTGATCACCAAGCTCAACAAGCTCTTCACGATCGACGAGACGGCCGAGCAGGCCATGACTCGCTTCAGCGCCTGAGGGACGCCCGCTCCCGCTGCGGCGAGTGCGATGAACGGCCCACACCAGAACAGCCCGGTTGACGCGCGGACGCAGGTGCTGCGCGAGCAGCGCACGGACATCGAGCGCGTGCAGGACCAGGTGTCGGCGCTGCTGGCCGGCGCCGGCTACGACGACGCCGCGCGGTTCGCGATCCGGCTCGCCATGGAGGAGGCGCTCGTCAACGCGTTCCGCCACGGCAACCGCGGCGAGACCGGGCGCGAGGTGACGCTCGAGTGGCGCATCTCCGCGGACCTCGCCGAGTTCATCGTGCAGGACCAGGGCGAGGGATTCGACCCCAGCGCCGTGCCGGACCCGACGCTCGACGAGAACCTCGAGATCCCCTCGGGCCGCGGCATCATGCTGATGCGCGCCTACATGCACGAGGTGGAGTACCTGCCGCCCGGCAACAGGATCCGCCTGCGCTACATGCGCGCCGGAAGGGCCTCGACGTGAGCGCCTCCGCGACCGGCACGCTGCGCTGCGGCGTGGTGGGCGTCGGCCGCATGGGCCGCCACCATGCGCGCCTGTGCGCGGGGACGGAAGGTACGGAGCTTGTGGCGGTCGTCGATGCGAACCCGGAGCGGCGCGAGGCCATCATCGAGCAGTTCGGCGGCTCAGGCCACGACACGGTCGAGGCGATGCTTGCGCAAGGCGTCGATGTGGCGATCGTCGCGACGCCCACGGTCACGCACCGCGCGATCGTCGAGCGGCTGCTTGCCGCCGGCGTGCACTGCCTGGTCGAGAAGCCTCTCGCCCCGGATGAGGCCGAGGCGCGGGCGATCGCGGACGCCGCCGAGCGCTCGGGCCGCTGCCTGCAGGTGGGCCACGTCGTGCGCTACGACCCGGTCATGCGCGCCGTGATGGCCGTGGGCGACATCCGCCCGCGCTTCGTCGAGATGGACCGCATCTCGCCCATGACGTTCCGCTCGGTGGACGTGGGCGTGGTGCTCGACATGATGATCCACGACCTCGACGTGCTCCTGAAGCTGATGGGATCGGAGCCGGAGGAGATCCATGCCGATGCGGTGTGCGTCGTCGGCGAGGCCGAGGACATCTGCAACGCGCGGCTCATCTTCCCGGCGGGGCCCGATGGGCAGCGCTGCACCGCCAACGTGACGGCGAGCCGGCTCGCGCTCAAGACCGAGCGCAAGATGCGCATGTTCTCGGAGCACGCGTACGTGTCCGCGGACTTCGTCGAGCGCAAGGGCACGGTGGTGCGCCGCACCGCGAACGCCGAGAAGCTGGCGCAGGTGCGCGAGCAGCTGAAGGCCGGCGCGGACCTGTCGAGCGTGAACTACCTCGAGCTGGTGACGGTGGAGCCGCTCGCGATCGGGGAGGGCGAGCCGCTGCGCCTGCAGTTCGAGGA
>JBIIIL010000129.1:0-7375 GCA_044234825.1 Phycisphaerales bacterium | reverse complement strand
CGCGTCGCGCGCGCGTGCGTCGCGCTCGAGATCGCCGCGCATCGAACGCATCACCTCGTCGAGCTCGGCAAGCTCCATGGCCCGCGACCGCAGGTTGAGGTCGACCATGGTGCCCACCTTGGCGCGGAGCTGAGTCTCGATGCCAGATGCCTCTTCAGTGCGCCCGGTGCTCATCGCGCTGCGCCACTGGTCGGCAAGCGCCGCCACTTCACCTTGGATGCGAAGCTCCTCGACGCGCAGCGCATAGAGCTGCGGCTTGCGGTCCTTGAGCACCGCCAGCGCCTTGAGCCGCTTCGCCAGCACGCCGGTCGCACGCTCGAACCCGGACGGATCGCGCTCGCGCACCTTCTCGAGCGAGGCGGCCCACTCGGGCGACACGTCACGCGCCACGGCGATGAGGCGGTCGGATGACTCCTGGGGCGCAGCTGCCGGTGCAGCCGATGCCTGCGCCGGAGCCGGAGACGCCGCGCTCTGCGAGCTGGCCTGAGCGCTGCCCTGCGCGCTCACCGTTGCGGCGATCCAGACACCCAGAGACACCAGCGCCGCCGAGAGCGCCACCCTTACCTCACATGCTGCGTTGCGCGACATGGCCTAGCGGGTCCCCACACCTGCGCTCACGACGAGCAGCACCTCGCTCTGGAGTTCCGCGAATGATGCGTCCCGCACCCGAAGGACGGCTTCCGCGGGATGCTGGTCGGCACCCGCAGGATCCACATCGCTTCCGGCCAGCAGCGAGACGAGCACGGGCTCGGAGTCGCTCAGTCCCGCAGATGGGTCAGGCGCCACCACGACCAGCGTCGATCCAGAGGTCACATCCTTGACCGTGCGGCTGGAGAGCACTGCCACCATCACCGCACCTGCGAGGAAGGCGAGCGATGCCGCGATGGCGAATCGACGCAGGCGGGCCGCTGCGACTTCCGAGCGACCCGCACTGTCCTGACCGACACGCGACCTCATGGAGTAGGTCGGTGATGCGATCAGGGGCGATGTCGCGCGCACGATGCGACCCGCCAATTCCGCGGGCGCCCGGTGCGTACGCGCACGCTCGGAGAGCAGGCGCTCGATCACCGGATCGGCGGATTCCTGATCGGCCGGGAAGTGGTCGCTCATGCCGGGTGGTGAAACGTCCTCTGGTCGGTCCGATTGCATGCGGGAGCTCCTTCGTGTCACTCGGGGGGCCTGCCTAGTTGCGCCTCGATGAGCGCTCGCAGCTTGGCGAGCGCCCGGTGGTGACGGGCCAGAAGGGTGCCTACCGGCTCCCCGAGCGCGTCCGCCATTTGCTTGAAACTGAGTCCACCGACGTGTCGGAGGTCGATCACGTCCCTATCTGCCTCGCTCAATTGGGCTAACGCCGCGTCGAGGGCATTCGCCGCCGCCGGATCGTTAGACCTATAACCTTCACCTGCGGAACTTCCGTCCTGTTCGGAAGCGCCACCCCCGGCCCGGTCACGCCCGCCGAGCGGCAACCGGTCCAGCGCCTCTCCAGCCGTCGACGTCCGCTGCCGTTGCCGACGGCGCAGCTCGTCGCGCCAGCGGTTCATGGCGATCTGGAAGAGCCATGGCCCGAACTTCCCCTGCTCGCTGTAGAGCGGCAGCTTTTCCGCCGCGGACGCGAAGACCGACTGCGTGATCTCCTCCGCGAGGTCGGCATCGCGGCAACGCGAGTGCACGAGCGCGTACACGCGCGGCGCGTATTCGCCCACAAGCCGCGCCCACGCAGCCTCGTCCCCCGACGCAGCGAACCGCACATCATCGGGCTGGGGGTGCTCGCCTCCCTGCGGCATGCAAGGATCCTACGGTGGACACGACGCTCGCCCTCCCCGCGGCACCTCACGGGCTCCGCGCTGTGCACCGCGCACGCAGCGACCCCCGCCACCCGCGGCTCTCCGAGGGCGTCACACGGGAATGTCGTCGCCGGCCATCGGGGCCTCGTATGGCCTGAAGGCCACGCCCTCAGGCGGCGTGCGGCTCGAGTAGCTCTCGAAGCGGGTCTCGCGCGAGTTCCACGAGAGCGTCACCACGCCGGTCGGACCGTTGCGCTGCTTGGCGACGATGAGCTCCGCGACGCCGACCTTCGTGGGGTTTCGCTCCGCCCACTCGGGATCGGCCTGGTGGTAGTACTCCTCGCGGTGCAGCATCATGATGACGTCCGCGTCCTGCTCGATCGAGCCTGACTCGCGCAGGTCGCTCATGCGCGGGCGGTGGCCGTCCCGCTGCTCGGCCATGCGGTTGAGCTGCGCGAGGCACACCACAGGCACATCGAGCTCGCGCGCCATCGCCTTGATGCCGCGGCTGATGTCGCTGACCTCGACCTGCCGGCTCTCGGTGCGAGATCCGGAGGTCATCAGCTGCAGGTAGTCGATGAAGATCGCGGACACGCCGCACTGCTCCTTGAGCCGGCGTGCCTTCGAGCGCAGCGACATCAGCGAGAGCGCGGGCGTGTCGTCGATGAAGATCCGCGACTCCTGGAGGCTGTCGGCGGCGCTGATCAGCCGCTGCAGGTCCGATGACTTGAGCATGCCGCGGCGCATGCGCTGGCTGTCGACTTGCGCCCGTGCGCACAGCAGTCGCTGCACGAGCTGCTGCTTGCCCATCTCGAGGCTGAACATGCCGACCGCCTTGCCTGTGGCCGCCACGCCCTCCATCAGGTTGAGCGCCAGCGCCGTCTTGCCCATGGAGGGGCGCGCCGCGAGGATGATCAGCTCGCCGCGCTGCAGGCCGCTGAGCATGTCGTCGAGGTCGTCGTAGCCGGTCGCCAGGCCGGTCAGCGATGCGCCGTCGCGCTGCTCGAGATGCTTGATCGCCTCCTCAAGGAGCGACCTCAGGTCTGTCACCGAGCTGCTCTCCCGTCGCTGCGCGATCGCGAAGATGCGCTGCTCGGCGGCCTCGAGGAGCGCCTGCGAGTCCTCGGCGCTCGCGTGCGCATCGCACAGGATGGCGCCGGCGGCCTCGATCAGCTCGCGGACGGCAGCCTTCTCGCGCACCTCGCGCGCATACTGCGCACCGTACGTGGCGCTGGGCACGCACTCCGCCACCTCCTGCAGGTAGGCGAGCCCGCCCACGTCCTCGAGGATGCCCCGGTCAATGAGCAGCTGGTGCAGCCGCACCAGGTCCACCGAACCGGACTTGTCGTAGACGTCAATGGCCGCCTGGTAGATCGACCTGTGCCGCGCCTCGAAGAAGTCGTCACCGGTGCGGAGAATGTCGTGGATGTCGCTGACGACGTTCTTGTCGAGCAGCATCGCGCCGAGCACAGCCTGCTCGGCCTCAAGGGCATGGGGGGGCGTCCCCTGCAGGAGCCGCGACGCGGCCACGAGGTCGGCTGCGGTGGGCAGCCCTCGGCTGGCGCCTCGATCGCGCCTGTCGGGCGCCGGGCTCACCGCGCCGCCACGGGCTCGGGAGCGCGGGTCCCGGAGGGCGCAGCCGGAGTCTCGATGCGGTCCCGCATCAGGCGACCGACCTTGAAGCGCACGGAGCGGCGCGCGGGGACGCGCACCTGCTCGAGCGTCTTGGGGTTCTGCGCGGTGCGCGCGGCACGGTCACGGACCTCGAACACCCCGAAGTCACGGAACTCAAGACGGTGACCGCGACCGAGCTCGGCGATGACCTCGTCGAGGAAGCCCTGGACAACGCTCTTGACGTCGTGCCGCTTCACTCCGGTCTTGTTCGCGATGCGCTCGATCAGGTCCTTCTTGGTCGTCGTGTTCGTCTGGGACATTTCTGCGTCTGCTCCGAGGATGCACAGCACGTTGCGGTCGTGGGTCAATCGAGGAGGAGTATCTGCATCCGATTCAAACCAAGTCAAGCCGCAAGCCGAGTGTTCACCGTTGTCCACCGCTCATGAACGTCTCCCGCACGCGCTCGATCACTCCTGTGGAGGATGTGCCCGGCCGGTGGGTCAGTGTGCGGAATTCGATCCCGAGCCTCTTGACAAGTTGCGCCTCGGCCACCCTGTCTGGCGCGTAGTCCCCACCCTTCACGTATGTGTGGGGGCGCACCGCCTCGATCAGCGCGTGCGCGGTGGGCTCCGGGAACACGCTGATGTAGTCGACGCACGCCAGCTCGCCGAGGATCTCGAGCCGCTCGCGCTCCTTGAAGATCGGGCGGCCCTCGCCCTTCTGGGCGCGGACCTGATCGTCCGTGTTCATCCCCACGACCAGCACGTCGCCCAGCGAGCGCGCCTCGCGCAGATATGCGACATGGCCAGCGTGTATCACGTCGAAGCAGCCGTTGGTGAGCACGATGCGATGCCCGGCGGCGCGGTGCGCCGCGAGCTCCACGGCGAGGTCCTCGCGCGAGCGCACCTTGCCCGTGTGGCCGCGCACCTGGCGCAGCACCTGGGCCCGGATCTCGCCGAGGGGGATCGGGCGGATGCCGAACACCTCGACTTCCAGCCCGGCCGCGACGTTCGAGAACGCCGCTGCCGCGCGCCAGTCCATCCCCTGCGCCGCGGCGCCCGCCAGCGCCGCGAGCACCATGTCGCCCGCGCCCGTCACGTCATACACCTGACGCGCGACGGTCGGCACATGCACCAGGTCGCCGTCGCGCAGCGAGATGACCGCGCCGTGACGGTCAAGCGTCACGATGGATGCGTCGAGATCAAGGCGGTCCCGCAGCGTCGTGGCCATGTCGACGCTGGACTCGATCACGGCATCGCCATGCACGTGGACGCCGGTGGCGCGCTCGGCCTCGGACCGGTTCGGGGTGATCACGGTGGCGCCGCGGTAGCGCGTGTAGTCGGAGATCGGCGCCGGATCGACGAGCACCGGCTTGCGGTGCATGCGGCAGATCTCGATCACGCCCGCGCACAGCCGCGGCGTGCAGACGCCCTTGGCGTAGTCCTCGAGGCACACGACATCGACCTCGGCGACGCGCGCCTTCACCATCTCGAGCAGCGCATCCTCGATGGCGCGGGAGATCGGCGCGCGGTCCTCGATGTCGATGCGGAACATCTTCTGCGGATGCCTGTGCTGGGCAAGTCCGACAAGGCTGCGCTTGACCGTGGTGGGCCGCGACCCGTCCTCCACGAGTCCGCTCACATCGCAGCCCGCATCATGCAGCACCTTCTTGAGCAGCCGTCCCTCGGCATCGGCGCCCGTCACGCCCACGCAATGCACCGCGCCCTCGAGCGCACGGGAGAAGATGCCGACGTTGCCGCTGCCGCCCGGCGTGTCGACCGACGGCGTGCGGCCGTCGATCGCAAAGACGGGCACCGGCGCGTCAGGCGAGATGCGCTCGGCGGCGCCGTGCACCGTCTGGTCGAGCATGAAGTCGCCGACCACGAGGACCGACCACGGCTTCCACGCGGCCAAGTGGTGGAGCAGCGTCTCGCCTGAATTCACGAGGCCGAGAGACTCGATCTTCTTCATGGCGCTCAAGGTACGCGGGAGCGCGCTGCCGCCACCACCCGCTGCCTCAGGTCGGCCTCGCCGGCGCAGAATCGCAGCGTCAGCCTCACCACCGCCGCAGGCAGCGGGAGCGCGCCCGCAAGCGGATCGACCTTGACCCAGTCCTTCCCGGTCATCAGGATCGCCTCGGCCCCTGCATCGCGCGCCTCCGCGCCAAGCCGGCGGACCGCGACACGCGAGTAGTGCACGTGGTCGCGAAGCGCCGGCATTGCCACGACAGTCGCGCCCGCACCCTCGACTTGCCTGCGCACGAGCTCGGGCCGGGCCACACCCGCCCACACCGCGATCCGGCGGCCGGCAAGCCATGAGGGAGGCACGGCGCTCGAGCCCCCTGCGGCGCGCCCCTGCGGCTGCACAAGCTCGATGCCTGACCAGGCATGGTCGCACCACGCGACCGGGGGCTTGCCGTGACGGGCCTCGATCTGTCCAGCCAGCGACGCATCGGCGCCGCTCGCGTGGGTCACCACGACCGCGCTTGCCCGAGCCAGCGCGGACGCGCGCTCGCGCTGCCACCCGAAGGGGAGCAGGCGGTCATCGAGGCAGGGACGCGTCGCGTCCACCAGCACCAGATCGAGATCGCGCGCCACGCGTCGGTGCTGGAACCCGTCATCGAGCACCACGACCCCGATGGAGGGATCCTTCCGGATGGCGTGCGCGATCGCCGACGCACGGTCGGGATTCGCGACGACCGGCACCCCCTCGAGTGCGGCCATGTGCTCGCTGGCCTCATCGGAGCGACCGTGCCTCGCGCGGTAGCCGCGCATGGCGATGAGGGGCCTCATACCCGCCTCGACGCAGGTGGCGCACACCCATCGCACGACCGGGCTCTTGCCGGTGCCGCCCGCGACGATGTTCCCGACCGAGATGACCGGGCGATCGAGCCGGAGGCCGCCGACACGGTCGAATCGCGCGCTGCGCCAACGGGCGCCGAGCCCGTACGCGACCGAAGCCATGCGCGCCACTGGTGCGCACCAGTCTGGGAGGGGTCCGCCGCTCATGCGTACCCCAACCGTATGCGCAATCCGCAACTTGATGGAGCCGAGGAGGTGCGAATGCCCGAGGTCACGGCGTGCGCCCGCCCGAGATGGACCCGATCGCGCGGACGATGTCCTGCAGCGGCATGCCGCGCACAACTGCACTCTCGCCGGCCACGGTGACTGGCCAGCCGTGCGCTGCGAGGTCAGCGATGTCGTAGCCGCCGGCCTTGCCCCGCCACCGGCCCGACGCGATGTGGTCCTCGATCAGGGCTCGCGGGACATCGCCGAACCGAACGCTCGCGGCGGAGCACAGCATGCGCCGCTGCGAGCCATCCACCGAGAGCACGCACGCGCCGCTCCAGACGCGCTGCTCGCGGCCAAGCGTGCCCTCGATCATGGCGCGCGCCTCCCGCTCGTCCGCGGGCTTCGCGAGCGCCACAGCGCCAAGCACGCAGGCCGTGTCCGCCGCGACCACCGCGCAGGCGCCGCATGCAGCAAGCCCGACCTCAGGCTCCTGCCTCAGCACCTGCGCGGCCTTGAACCACGCGAGCGCCATGCAGTCCCGCGCCACGTGCGCGGCGCGCACGGGCAGGAGCGCATCGTCGATGGCGGGCGTGCGCACGATGACCTCGAATCCTGCACCCTCGAGCATCTCCCGCCTGCGAGGGCTCGAGCTGGCCAGCACGATCCGGATGCGCGTGGCGCTCACAGCCTCGCCTCGCAGCGCTCCATGACGGCATCGACGCTCACCCGGTCCATGAGCGACCGACCCAGCGCCTCGTCGCGGTAGGCATGCGCACCGAGCGTCTCGCCGCGCCCGCCCCAGAGGCACCACGCTTCGCACTTGCTCGGTCCCGTGTGCTTGGGATCAGTCGGCCCGAAGATGCCGACGTACGGGCATCCCATGCCGGCCGCGATGTGGATCGCGGCCGAATCGTGCGCGACCGCGATCGACGCATCCCCCACCATCGCCATCATCCGGCCGATCGA